>NZ_JAFMOZ010000124.1:0-116595 GCF_019049615.1 Rahnella sp. BCC 1045
GTGTTTTGAGGTTCAAAATCTTCATTGTCTTAATTCCATTAAGTAAAAAATCGTCGGTAGTGTAAATGAAGCGTAAGTGTCCCGCTTAGCATTTCTCGTTCTCTAAAAAACCTTAACCTGAAAAATCGAAGCGATCGCACAATTTATCTGCAAAATATGAAATAAAAATGACTAAAGAAACAACTTCCGGTCTGCAAGGCACGTCCTGCAAGGCTTTTCAGAGCATTCCGGACAACTGAGTCATTGAAATGACTTAAAAAACGGCAAAACCAGAGAGGAAATTTTTCTAATGCCAAACTACGCTTATAAATAGATGAAAGACTTAGCCTGAACAGTCGCCCGTCCCACCGATTTATGACAGTTTTCAAATCATCGCCACTGTCAGCGTCAAAGGGGTTCTGCAAGTTGGCATAAGGGTTGCTGTATTCAGGTGGGAGATCTTTCTTCCGGGGGCTTAGCTCTCATTAACCTGTGCTATACCCAAGTCTTTGAGGTTGCGCTAACGCTTCAAAACGAAAGGTAAAATAACGAAGGACGGGCATCGTATGAACATATTTGACCATTATCGCCAGCGCTATGAGGCTGCCAAGGACGAAGAGTTCACACTGCAGGAATTTCTTACCATTGCACGGCAAGATCGCAGTGCTTATGTCAATGCGGCGGAACGTCTGTTGATGGCAATCGGTGAACCAGTGATGGTAGATACCGCGCTTGAACCACGCCTGTCGCGTTTATTCTCGAACCGTGTTGTTGCACGCTACCCTGCATTTGAAGAATTTTACGGCATGGAAGAGGCCATCGAGCAGATCGTCTCCTATCTGAAACACGCCGCGCAAGGTCTGGAAGAAAAGAAACAAATCCTCTATTTACTGGGCCCGGTGGGTGGCGGTAAATCGTCACTGGCCGAACGGCTGAAATCCCTGATGCAACGTGTACCGATTTATGTGCTGAGCGCCAACGGCGAACGCAGCCCGGTAAACGATCATCCGCTGTGCCTGTTTAATCCGCAGGAAGATGCGCATATTCTCGAAAAAGAATACAACATTCCTCCGCGCTATCTGGGCACCATCATGTCGCCGTGGGCGGCAAAACGTCTGCACGAATTTGGCGGTGACATCACGAAATTCAGAGTCGTGAAAGTCTGGCCGTCGATTCTCGAACAAATTGCTATAGCCAAAACTGAGCCTGGCGATGAAAACAACCAAGACATCTCCGCGCTGGTCGGGAAAGTGGATATCCGTAAACTGGAGAACCACGCGCAGAACGATCCGGACGCTTACGGTTATTCCGGCGCACTTTGCCGTGCAAACCAGGGTGTGATGGAGTTCGTCGAGATGTTTAAGGCACCGATTAAAGTGCTGCACCCGCTGCTGACCGCCACACAGGAAGGTAACTATAACGGGACTGAGGGGATCTCTGCCCTGCCGTTCAACGGCATTATTCTGGCGCACTCCAACGAATCTGAGTGGGTGACGTTCCGCAACAACAAGAATAATGAAGCGTTCCTTGACCGTGTGTACATCGTCAAAGTGCCTTATTGCCTGCGCGTTTCCGAAGAGATGAAAATCTACGACAAACTGCTCAGCAACAGTGAACTGGCGCATGCTCCTTGCGCGCCGGGTACGTTAGAAACGCTGGCACGCTTCTCCATTCTTTCGCGTTTGAAAACGCCGGAGAACTCCAGCAGCTATTCCAAAATGCGCGTCTATGACGGCGAAAGCCTGAAAGACACCGACCCGAAAGCCAAGTCTTATCAGGAATACCGCGATTATGCGGGCGTAGACGAAGGGATGAACGGGCTGTCGACGCGTTTTGCGTTTAAAATTCTGTCCCGCGTATTCAACTTTGATCATGTGGAAGTCGCCGCTAACCCGGTCCATCTGTTCTATGTTCTGGAACAGCAAATCGAGCGCGAGCAATTCCCGCAGGACATCGCTGAAAAATATCTGGAACACCTGAAAGGCTATCTGATCCCGAAATATGCTGAATTCATCGGTAAAGAGATCCAGACCGCTTATCTGGAATCCTATTCAGAGTACGGACAAAACATTTTCGACCGTTATGTCACCTACGCTGACTTCTGGATCCAGGATCAGGAATACCGTGACCCGGATACCGGCCAGCTGTTTGACCGTGAATCCCTGAACGCAGAGCTGGAGAAAATTGAAAAACCAGCCGGGATCAGTAATCCAAAAGATTTCCGTAACGAAATTGTCAACTTCGTGCTGCGTGCCCGCGCCAATAACAGCGGCCGCAATCCAAACTGGACCAGTTACGAAAAACTGCGCACGGTGATTGAGAAAAAAATGTTCTCAAATACCGAGGAATTACTGCCAGTTATCTCGTTTAACGCCAAGACGTCGACCGATGAACAGAAGAAGCATGATGATTTTGTCGACAGAATGATGGAGAAAGGATATACACGCAAACAGGTTCGCCTGCTGTGTGAATGGTATCTGCGCGTAAGAAAATCCTCGTAACAGGGGATCGTTGGCAACGTCGTTTGGGGGAAATATGACGTATTTTATTGACCGCCGGCTGAATGGCAAAAACAAGAGTGCGGTGAACCGCCAGCGCTTCTTGCGTCGCTATAAGTCGCAAATCAAACAGTCGATTGCCGAGGCCATCAACAAGCGTTCGGTCACCGACGTGGACAGCGGGGAGTCGGTTTCGATCCCCAATGCAGATATCAACGAACCCATGTTCCATCAGGGCCGCGGTGGCTTACGCCACCGTGTTCACCCCGGCAATGACCACTTTGTGCAGAATGACCGTATCGAACGACCGCAAGGGGGCGGTGGCGGCGGCAGTGGTCAGGGCGAAGCCAGTCAGGACGGTGAAGGCGAAGACGAGTTTTCTTTCCAGATCTCCAAAGACGAATATCTCGATCTGCTGTTTGAAGATTTGGCGCTTCCTAACCTGAGAAAAAATCAGCATAAGCAGCTGACTGAATTCAAAACCCACCGCTCCGGTTATACGTCTAACGGTGTACCGGCGAATATCAGTGTGGTGCGCTCTTTGCAAAACTCCCTGGCTCGCCGCACGGCGATGACCGCGGGTAAAAAACGGGAGCTGCGTGAGCTGGAATCGACGCTGACCGAGGTCGAACACAGTGAACCGGCACAATTACTGGAAGAAGAACGGCTGCGTAAGGAAATCGCCGAGTTGCGGGCGAAAATCGCCAAAACGCCGTTCATCGACACCTTTGATTTACGTTATCGCAACTACGAGCGTCGCCCTGAGCCTTCCAGCCAGGCCGTGATGTTCTGTCTGATGGATGTCTCCGGTTCTATGGATCAGGCAACCAAAGACATGGCCAAACGTTTCTATATTCTGCTCTATCTGTTCCTGAGCCGGACGTATAAAAACGTCGACGTGGTCTATATCCGTCACCATACACAAGCCAAAGAAGTCGATGAACAGGAGTTCTTCTACTCGCAGGAAACCGGCGGGACCATCGTTTCAAGCGCACTGAAACTGATGGATGAAGTCATTCAGGAACGCTACGACCCAGCGCAGTGGAATATTTATGCCGCGCAGGCCTCTGATGGCGACAACTGGGCTGATGATTCCCCTCTGTGCCACCAGCTTCTGGCACAGAAGATCCTGCCGATGGTGCGCTATTACAGCTATATCGAAATCACCCGCCGTGCCCACCAGACGCTGTGGCGTGAATATGAAGTGCTGCAGGAGAGATTTGATAATTTCGCCATGCAGCATATCCGTGAACAGGAAGATATTTATCCGGTCTTCCGGGAACTCTTCCACAAACAAACTGAGAACAGTTGATGTTCGACGTTAATTAAAAAGCCGGCAAAATCCTCGCCGGCTTTTTTGTGGAATCATCCTCACAATAACCTGCTACGTATAAGGTTATTCGCCCACGATCACAGATTACGTTCCCGCCAGCCGTCACACTATCTTCCATAAATTTAAGACCCCAATCACCTGTGATGCTGACTTCTTTTACTTTTTTAACAAAGGGTTGAGGAATACATTATGGAAAAAATTCGTATTGAAGATGAACCTGTAGAGATCGGGTTTGAAGACGGGCTTTATGTTTCGTATTCAGAGGGTTATCACGAGGGAAAGATAGAGCATATCGACCGCGATGCGTTTATCGCTTTATTGGCAAAAGAATTTAAAACTACCGCAGCAAGGATTGAGACTCAGGTGAGTCATTATATTTAAGGTTAATTTGCAGATACAAAATAAGGCCCGGTCATTATTTTATGGATTGGGCCTGGTATATAAATTGCGTACATCCTTGTATCGCTGCATTTTTGAAACACATCCTGAAGCAACCCCTTCCGGCGCTTATCTCCGGCACTCACCCGAAAGCGGTGTTAGCTCTACGAGGGGCGATACAGAGACTACCAGCTAGGATTATTCCGATCAACAGTGATAATGGTTATCATTTGAGTTTTTTTTGCTTTCTGCTACTTTTTGTACTCACCGGCCGCCAATCGGGGCATAAAAAAAAGCCAGAGGATCTCTCCCCTGGCTTTTTCGACAATTTCGCGAATGAAATTACATGCCGTAAACCAGATTCACAGAAGTGACGGTGTCGGTTTTATCCGGCGCACTGGCTGGTGGTTTGGTGTTGTAAGTTACGTCATACGCAACTTTTAGCGAGAAGTGGCTATTGATAGCTACAGTCAGCGCAGTTTCTGAGTTCAGTGTGGTTTCATCGTTGGCTAATACGGAGAAGCCCTGCGTGAAACGTGCGGTATCGCTGATCTGATAACCGTAAGTCCCTGAACCGTATGCCAGAGCACGGGTCTGGTGGCCGCCCTGCTCGAATTCATCGTGACGAACACCAGGACCGGCTTCCAGATTCAGCGTATGAACCGGACCGCTCCAGATCTGACGACCGTAACCGATGGTTGCGACATCGCGCGCGCGATAGCCGTTATAACGGTCGCTCAGCCAGCTCGCCTGACCAAAGACGTAGTTCGCGTTATCCAGATTATAACGGGTACGACCGCCCGCCTGATACTTCTCGGATGAACGGACACCGGAAGAAGAGGTATTACGCGCAGAACCCCACAGGCTGTAAGCCGTGTTGGTATCAAACCAGGTCATGGTGGTATCAGCATTCAGCGTGGAGTTGCTGGTGTTACCGGTTTGTGCACTGTAACCCGCCTGCACATTGCCTACGAAGGGCTTCTTCGCCTGAGCAGGATCATCGAGCGCAGTGAAAATGGTAGTGTCTGCAAGGCTTGAAATACTGAACAGCGCTGCACCGCAAATTACGGCACAAGCTGGTAAACGACGTACAACCCGAAAAAACATTTTGTTTCCCCAATAAGACTTAAGGCAAATAACGAGAGTAGACCACACGATTTATGCCATTAATTAGGATCCGTTAATCAAGCCTGACAACTCCGTTTCGATGGCACATACATACAAATATTTTTACCGCAACAAATATAACGCACTCAGCACGGGATATCTTAATAAAGCGGCTTTTTTAGATAGTTCCGAATGACATATATTTCCGGCAATAGAAACATACAAAATCATTACGTTCTCTTTCATTGATTTTTATTTCAATGCAGTTCTGTAATCATTCCTGGTGCGCCAAACTGACTTCTTGCCCTGCCGCTCTCGTCAGAGAGCTTGCGAGCTGGCGACGTACAGATTTCCGCCGAACTCGTCGCTGAATCTTGTCCTTTTGAGCGATGCGGGGTAGTTTTATCCTGATAACATCTTATTTTTTGCCTCGGGTTCCTCGAAGGCAGCCTTCAGGAGGAGTGGTCATGGCTTTACAAAAAGAGATTATTCAGGCATTGCACGTTAAACCGCATATCGATGCCGCACAGGAAATCCGCGTCAGCGTCGATTTTCTCAAAAGTTATCTGCTGGCCCATCCGTTCATCAGGACACTGGTTCTGGGGATCAGCGGCGGGCAAGATTCTACTCTCACCGGCAAACTTTGCCAAACAGCAATTAGCGAATTACGCGCAGAAACGAAAGAAGATGATTACCAGTTCATCGCCGTGCGTTTGCCGTACGGCGTGCAGGCTGACGAGTCCGATTGTCAGGACGCCATCACTTTTATTCAGCCCGATCAGGTTCTGACTGTAAATATTAAAAATGCGGTGCTGGCAAGCGAAGCGACATTGCGTGAAATTGGCATTGAGCTGAGCGATTTTATTAAAGGTAATGAAAAAGCGCGTGAGCGAATGAAAGCCCAGTACAGCATTGCCGGAATGAAAAAAGGGGTTGTCGTCGGGACGGATCACGCAGCCGAAGCCGTTACCGGTTTCTTCACCAAATATGGCGACGGCGGCACGGATATCAACCCGATTTTCCGCCTGAACAAACGTCAGGGTAAAGCGCTGCTCAAAACGCTGGGCTGCCCGGAACATCTGTATACCAAAGCGCCGACGGCAGATTTGGAAGAAAACCGCCCTTCTCTGCCGGATGAAGTCGCGCTGGGCGTGACCTACGAGCTGATCGACGATTATCTTGAAGGCAAAAAAGTGGATGACAGCGTCGCGGCGATTATCGAAGGCTGGTACCTGCGCACCGAACATAAACGTCAGCCGCCGGTCACGGTGTTCGATGATTTCTGGAAGAAAAAATAATTTCTGACGGCAATCTCTGTAACGGGCACGTATTGCGTGTCCGTTTTTTCTACCGGCTTCTCCCTTTCGCCTTTGAAATCACAAGTTCCTTTCCATTCATTAACGAAATCATTACCCTTAGTCCCCTTCCGGACTGACTGACAGTGATGTTTCCAATGCAAAAATTCCTTTTTCTGCTGCTGAGCCTGGTGTTGCTCGGCCCTCTGGGTATCGATCTGTACCTGCCCGCCATCCCGGCGATTGCCCTTGGCTTGCAAAGCACCGAAGCGGTAATTCAGTCTTCGATTTCGCTATTCATTTTGGTGATGGGATTAGGGCAACTGGTCGCCGGTCCGCTGGTAGATAAATTTGGACGCCGCCCGATCGCGATTATCGGCATTGTCGTCTATCTGGCGGGCGCAATTATCGCGGCAATGTCGGTTGCGCCGTGGATGTTCCTGTTATCCCGTGTGGTTCAGGGGTTGGCCGTGTGCTGTACGTCGGTGGTGATTTTCAGCGGTGTGCGTGACCGCATGAGCGGCAACGACGCCGCCCGTGCCTACGGTTTCCTCAACGGGACGCTCAATATTATCCCTGCGCTTGCACCGCTCATTGGCGGCCTGATTGCGCAGTATTATGGCTGGCGGGCACCGTTTTGGGCGCTGGCGGGTTACACCGTGGCGGTCATGCTGCTGGTCATTTTCAAACTGCCGGAAACCCGCCCGGCGGACACCCAAACCAACTCCGGGCTGCCGTTTCGCCAGTACGCGCGGATTCTGTCGGATCCCCGTTTCGTCACTTTCGCCGCGGTTAACGCAGGGGCGATGGGCATGGCGCTGACCTATGTCTCGCTGGCGCCGACCGTGCTGATGAACGTGGCAGGCCTCACACCGTTAGAATTTTCCATTGTGTTCGGCGCAAACGGCTTCTGGATTATGGCGGTGAGCTTTATTGCCAACCGTATTATCCGCAAAGTGGGACGGCCGGTGTGCCTGAAAGCCGGCGGTATCCTGATGTTTGCTGGTTGTCTGGGGCTGATTGCCGGGATCACGCTGGTGCCACCGGCAGAACAAACCGCGACCTGGCTGTATATGCTGCCGGTTGCCAGCGCCTGCGCGGGTTTAGCGTTCCTGATGGGGCCCGCCACCAGCTATGCGCTGGAGCCGTTCTCAAGTGAAGCCGGTGTGGCGTCTGCGCTGGTCGGTTCGGTGCAGATGGCCGGTGGTGCGCTGCTGGGCTTTATTGCGATGGCGTTGCCGTTACAACCTAAGCTGAGCCTTGCGCTGGTGATGCTGGCGGGAGGATGTCTGGCGATGCTGGCGCGTCGTGCCAGTAAGAAATCGACGGGTCAGCTGACCCGTCTGGAAAGCTAAAAACCTTATCCGACGGTTATAACCGGTACGCGTGGCGCGAGCGCGCTCAGCAGTTCGTAGCCCAGCGTACCGGCAGCCGTCGCCACATCATCCACCGGCAGATTACTGCCCCACAGTTCAACCGGCGCACCGATTTGTGCCTGCGGACACGGCGTTAAATCCACCGCCAGCATATCCATCGAAACTGTTCCTACCGTTTTTGTTCTTACGCCATCCACCCAGACCGGTGTGCCGGAAGGCGCATGCCGCGGATAGCCATCAGCATAACCGCAGGCCACCACGCCCACACGCTGCGGTTGTCCGGCACGATAACGCCCGCCATACCCGACGCGGTCACCGGCATGAACTGCCTGCACGGCGATCAGTTCACTTTTCAGCGTCATCACCGGTTGCAGCCCGGTTTGGGCGATGTCCTGCCACTGCCCGCTCGGCGACGCGCCGTACAAAATAATCCCCGGACGGATCCAGTCATAATGCGTCGACGGATGCCAGAGCGTCGCCGCCGAATTGGCAAGACAACGCGGCCCGGAAATATTTTGCCCGGCCAGATTTACGGCCACCATCTGCGCACCCACGCCTTCGACGCTGTCCGCCGTGGCGAAGTGACTCATCAGCGTGATTTCCCCGACCTGCTTGAGTTCACGCAGCTGATGCCAGACATCGCTGACGCGCGCCGGTGCAAATCCCAGACGGTTCATACCGCTGTTCACTTTCAGATAAACCTTCACCGGCTGGCTGAGGTTTGACTGCGCCAATGCCTGAATTTGCCAGTCGCTGTGTACTGACGTCGTCAGGCGATAGTGATCTATCGTGATTAAATCCGCGGGAGAAAAGAAACCCTCCAGCAGCAGGATCGGCCCCTGCCAGCCAGATTCACGCAGTAATATCGCTTCGTTGAAATCGAGTAATGCGAAACCCTCCGTAGCTGACAGGCTTTTCCAGATACGGGAAATCCCGTGGCCGTATCCGTTGGCTTTCACCACCGACCAGACTTTGCTGTTAGGAGCAAAGCCGCGGATAACATTGAGATTTTGGGATAACGCAGACAGAGATAAAGTGGCTGAAATCGGGCGAGGCATACCAGCTCCGGCAAAGTGCAAAGTAACGCCCGCACGGCGTCAGTCACCGTGCGGGGGGAGAAAAACCGGTTTAAGACACCGGATGCATTTTATGCGGGCCAGCCGGACGGGCGATAAAACCAGGGCTGTAACGCTCAACCGATAAATCATCAGAAGGAATTGCCGGTGTCACGCCGGACATAAGGTCCGATAACAGCTGACCGGAACCGCAGGCCATTGTCCAGCCGAGCGTGCCGTGGCCGGTATTCAGATACAGATTTTTAATGCGCGTACGGCCCACAATCGGCGTGCCGTCAGGCGTCATCGGCCGCAAGCCTGTCCAGAAAGTCGCCGCCTCCACGTTGCCGCCGTTCGGATAGAGATCTTTAACCACCATTTCCAGCGTTTCGCGACGCGCCTGCGCCAGCTTCAGGTTAAAACCAACAATTTCCGCCATCCCGCCGACACGGATGCGATTATCAAAACGCGTAATCGCAATTTTATAAGTCTCATCCAGCACGGTAGAAACCGGTGCAGAGGACGGGTCAGTGATCGGAATTGTCAGTGAATAGCCTTTCAGCGGATACACCGGTATAGACACCAAATCCGCAAGCAGCGCGGTGGAATAAGAACCGAATGCCACCACATAAGCCTCCGCTTTCACCAGTTCGTCGCCACACTGCACACCGGTAATCTCGCCGTTTTCAACAAGCAGCTTATCGACCGTCCGGTTGAATTCGAATTTTACGCCGGCCTGGCGCGCCATATTTGCCAGCGTACGGGTGAACAGCTGACAGTCGCCGGTTTCATCATTAGGTAAACGCAGACCGCCGGTCAGCTTGTGCGCGACCTGCGCCAGAGCCGGTTCTGCCGTCGCCAGCTGGCTGGATTCCAGCAACTGATACGGAACACCAGCGTCTTCAAGCACTGCGATATCTTTCGCCGCGCTCTCAAACTGTTGCGCCGTACGGAACAGCTGCAACGTGCCGCCCTGACGGCCTTCGTACTGAATACCCGTTTCTTCGCGCAACGCCTTCATGCAATCGCGGCTGTATTCTGCCAGACGGACCATGCGGCTTTTGTTGGTCTGATAGTGGTTCATGTCGCAGTTACGCAGCATTTGCCACATCCATTTCAGCTGGAACGGGGTTCCGTCCAGACGAATTGCCAGCGGCGCATGCTTCTGGAACATCCATTTGATTGCTTTAACAGGAACCCCCGGAGCCGCCCACGGTGCAGCATAGCCCGGTGAGATCTGCCCCGCATTCCCCGCACTGGTTTCTTCCGCAGGCCCGGACTGACGATCGATAACCGTCACATCATGTCCCGCTTTAGCCAGATACCATGCACTGGCGACACCGACCACACCACTGCCTAAAATCACCACACGCATATCGACTCCACTCCACAACAAAACAAAGCATAATATTCTGATGACAGGAAATTAACCTGACTGCGAAAAATCGCCAACACAGGCGTTCATAACCGTGAGTTGTTTCACATTTATTTATCGTTCATGGCGGGATTTTTTTCAACAGCTGCAAATAAATAACGATATCTTGCAACATTCCGGCTTTGCAGAGAGAAAGTTATGGTTTTTTGATAGCAATGACTGCATTGATGTCATCAGCCGCCTCCACTTTCGCGCCGGGTTTGGCCGTGGTCTTTTATTCTTGTATACAAGCAATATTTCAGCACAATTCACTAATATAAAGGCGGTGTGTGACATTACCTGATATTCCGTACATGATACGGGCTTAATGCTTGCAGGGAGTTTATAAAGCGAGTTTTTCACGCACGGTCTGGGTGGGAGAATTTTTTCCCATCATCGGAAAACATGAAGGCCACTTTTAACAGTGGCCTTTGGCTGTGCAGGACAACATCAGGAGAGATATTTTCAGGCTGTTGTGGCTTCGAGTCTCATCAGTGAAACGGGTTTAAACAGGCCTTTTTGCCCTACCAGTTCCACACAATTTTCCCGGCGAAGTTCTTCCGGAGAACCGTTTTGCACACGAAACGCGGCAATTTTACCCGTTACGCCTGTTTCAGCATCCATGACGCGGGTGCCCTGGCCGATCCGGTTTCTATATCTGTCATAAGTAAACGTATTTACCATTTTTTGACCTCCTCAGCATCAGTAACAAACAATAGCGGATAAATGCTACCCCTCTGAAAACCGGGTTTCAATATCTTAACCCTGCTAAGTATCAGGTTTATTCTGGCAAAACTGTCCGCCTGCATTGCCAGCTCAAAATGTGAGCAATATCGCAATCGTTCAATTAGTGACCTACACTTCGAAAGTTTCATAAACTGTACCGTTCATTTCAGCGATAAGGAGTCACCAGTGAATAACTCAAATTTTCTGAAACTCAAAGATGGCACTCAACTCTTTTACAAAGACTGGGGTAGCGGCCAGCCAGTGGTTTTCAGCCATGGCTGGCCGTTGTCCGGCGATGCATTTGAAGATCAGATGCTGTTTCTGGCGGATAAAGGCTTCCGTGTGATTGCGCATGATCGCCGCGGACACGGGCGTTCCTCGCAACCGTGGGACGGGCACAATATGGATCAGTACGGCGATGACCTGGCCGAACTCACTGGCCATTTAGATTTGAAAGACGCTGTGCATATCGGGCATTCGACCGGCGGTGGCGAAGTAGCGCGTTATATTGGCCGTCACGGTACGGCGCGCGTTGCCAAAGCCGTGCTGATTGGTGCGGTGCCGCCGATTATGGTCAAAACGGATTTCAACCCGGCCGGTCTGCCGCTTTCTGTATTCGACGGGATCCGTGATGGTGTTCAAAAAGACCGTTCGCAGTTTTTCCTGGATTTGCCAGATGCCTTTTTCGGCTTTAACCGCGCAGGAACGAAAGTTTCAGAAGGTTTGCGTCAGAGTTTCTGGCGTCAGGGCATGCAGGCGTCAATCAAAGCACTTTATGATTGCGTGAAAGCTTTTTCTGAAACCGACCAGCGTGAAGACCTGAAAAAAATGACTATCCCGACGCTGGTCATCTACGGTGACGATGACCAGATTGTGCCCCCGGCCTCTTCCAGCGAAGCCGCGCTCAAGCTTCTTCCACACGGAAAAGGCAAAGTCTATCCGGGCGCATCCCACGGTTTATGCAGCACACATAAAGATCAGATTAATGAAGATTTATTAGAGTTTATCCGCAGTTAATAGCGGGTTTACCCCGTCCTCACCTGTCTGAAACTGACCCAAAGCCCGGTTCTTTGCGGCTTTGGGTCTCCATCGCGCACCGATTGACAGCCTCTTTCCATCAGGATATAGATTTGATGAGGAATGGATTCATGGTGTTTATCCTGCAGCACACTCAGATTGAGCTACGATTATCAAAGGACGTGCGAAGTCTTAAGAAAAGGTTGTGAATCAAACACTCTGTAGCGTCCATAACTGAATGAGGGTGCGGCTTATGACGACAGTGACCCAAAAGAAAAAAACTGAGGACAAACGTCTTAGCGATGGACCGGACTGGACGTTTGAGTTATTACAAACCTATCTCGAAGAAATTGACCGTGTCGCCAAGTCATACCGGCTGGAGACGTATCCACATCAAATCGAGATCATCACTTCTGAACAAATGATGGATGCTTATTCCAGCATCGGCATGCCTATCAATTACACACACTGGTCGTTCGGTAAGAAATTCATTGAAACCGAGCAACTGTATAAACACGGACAACAGGGGCTGGCGTACGAAATCGTCATCAACTCCAACCCGTGTATCGCCTATCTGATGGAAGAAAACACCATCACGATGCAGGCGCTGGTTATGGCGCACGCCTGTTACGGCCACAACTCTTTCTTCAAAAATAACTACCTGTTTAAAAGCTGGACCGACGCCAGTTCGATTGTCGATTACCTGCTGTTTGCCAAACGCTATATCAGCGAATGTGAAGAGCGCTACGGCGTCGATGAAGTCGAACGGTTGCTCGACTCCTGCCATGCGCTGATGAATTATGGCGTGGACCGCTATAAACGCCCGCAGAAGATTTCTTTGCAGGAAGAACTGGCGCGGCAGAAAAGTCGTGAAGAATATCTGCAAAGTCAGGTGAATTCGCTGTGGAAAACGCTGCCGCGCAAAGACAGCGTGGATGCCCCTGAACAGGCGCGCCGCTTCCCTTCTGAGCCACAGGAAAACCTGCTGTATTTCATGGAGAAAAACGCGCCACTGCTTGAATCCTGGCAACGGGAAATCTTGCGCATTGTGCGTAAAATCAGCCAGTATTTCTATCCGCAAAAACAGACTCAGGTGATGAACGAAGGCTGGGCGACGTTCTGGCACTACACCATTTTGAATCATCTGTATGACGAAGGAAAAGTCTCGGATCGTTTCATTCTGGAGTTCCTGCACAGCCACACCAATGTAGTGTATCAGCCGCCGTATAACAGCCCGTATTACAGCGGGATCAATCCGTATGCGCTCGGCTTCGCGATGTTCCAGGATATCAAACGTATCTGTCAGGAACCGACCGAAGAAGATCGTTACTGGTTCCCGGATATTGCCGGTTCAGACTGGCTGACGACGCTGCATTTCGCGATGCGGGACTTCAAAGATGAAAGCTTTATCAGCCAGTTTCTGTCGCCGAAAGTGATGCGTGATTTCCGGTTATTTACCGTGCTGGATGACGACCATAATAACTATCTGGAAATCGCAGCGATCCATAATGAGGAGGGTTATCGCGCCATCCGTCAGGAACTGTCGGCGCAGTACAACCTGAGTAACCACGAACCAAACATTCAGGTCTGGAATGTCGATCTGCGCGGTGACCGTTCGCTGACGCTGCGCTATATCCCGCAAGACCGCGCGCCGCTGGACAAGAGCCGTCGTGAAGTGATGAAACACGTTCACCGGCTGTGGGGCTTCGATGTGTTTATCGAGCAACTCAACGAAGACGGCAGCGTGGAACTGCTGGAACGTTGCCCGCCGCGGCCAACGCCGCTCTGACCGGCGTACCGTTCAGAGCAGGCAAGTTCAGGCATTAAAAAAGGGCGCTAAGCGCCCTTTCTCATTTCAGCAGAACCCGTAAAAATCAGCGTTTCTGTTCAGTCAGATCACCCGGCATTGTACCCTGCATGCTATGCCAGATCTCACCACTCTGACGGCCATAATTACGCACGCAATCCACAATCTGCTCGTAGCTTTTTTCGTGGCAGATGTCAGACAGCTTTTTATAGAAAGTGATCGCCAGTTTACGTGCTTCAGGATTGGAGAAGTAATAGCGTCCGACGCGGGTATACAATCCGCGTAACCCGTTAATGATCAGACCGTAAATCGGATTGCCGGACGCAAAGGCCAGACCGCGGAAAATACCGTAATCCAGCGCGGTAAAAGCTTCGGCCTGATCTTCCACTTCGGCCGCTTTCGCCAGCACCTGTTGTGTTTCTTCGGGATTCGTTCGCATCGCTTTGCGGATGAAAATGGTCGCGATATTGGTACGCACGGACAGAAGATTGTCGATGAGCTGCGGAACGCTGTCGTGATCAAGACGCGCCAGCGTTTCCAGAATATTCAGCCCCGAAGTTTCCCAGAAGTTGTTCACTTTCGTCGGTTTACCGTGCTGAATGGTCAGCCAACCATCACGGGCAAGACGTTGTAAAACCTCACGTAATGTGGTTCGGGTTACGCCAATGAGTTCTGAAAGTTCCCGCTCCGCAGGCAAGATTGAACCCGGCGGAAACCGGCTGTTCCAGATACTTTCGATGATGTACTCTTCGGCAAAACCGGCAGGACTTTGTGCCTTAATAACCATGTGTTTGTCGTTCCGTGTGAGGCATTTATCAGGGATATAGTTGAGCTCATCATACCAGATGAAAATCAGCGGTTATAGCGCCCGGACGGAACTAATGTTGAAACTGTGCAGGGGTTGGCAGAATTTCCCTTTTTTTAAGGACTTAATATTACCCCGCTGCAGGAGAAAATTTTTCACCGGAGTATTACACTGTTCTATCTTTCTGATACCGCAGCAAAATAACCCTAAAGGACCGCTGGGAATTATGGATACAACCTTCCGCCACGCATTTATTAAAAACTTTCTCGGGCAATCCCCTGGCTGGTACAAAATAGCCATTCTGGCCTTTCTGATTATTAACCCGCTGGTGTTCTTTCTCGTCAGTCCTTTCTTAGCGGGCTGGTTACTGATGATCGAATTCATCTTCACGCTCGGCATGGCGCTCAAATGCTATCCGCTGCAACCGGGCGGCTTGCTGGCCATTGAAGCCGTGATGATAGGTATGACAAGTGCTGAAAGAGTTCGCGAAGAAGTGGCGGGCAATCTGGAAGTGATTTTGCTGCTGATTTTCATGGTCGCCGGTATCTACTTTATGAAGCAGCTGCTTCTGACAGTTTTCACCAAACTCCTGCTGAATCTGCGCAATAAAATCGCCCTCTCGCTTGCGTTTTGTTTCGCCGCCGCTTTCCTTTCTGCCTTCCTGGATGCGCTGACAGTCATTGCCGTGGTCATCAGCGTTTCCGTAGGTTTCTATTCGATTTATCACAACGTCGCGTCCGCTCAGGGCGGAAATGCCGAAACCAGCGGCGTTCTGGAACAGTTCCGCGCCTTTTTACGCAGCCTGATGATGCATGCCGGCGTCGGCACCGCGCTGGGCGGCGTCATGACGATGGTCGGCGAGCCACAGAACCTGATCATCGCGAAAGCCGCCGGATGGCAGTTCACTGATTTTCTGATCCGCATGTCACCGGTCAGCGTGCCGGTGTTCATTTGCGGTTTTATCGTCTGCGCGCTGGTCGAACGTTTCCGCCTGTTTGGTTATGGCGCACGGTTGCCACAACCGGTCTTCGAGGTTCTCAAAAAGTACGATCAGAAAAACACCGAAAACAGCACACGTCAGGAACGTATCAAACTGGCCGTGCAGGCGCTGATTGGCGTCTGGCTGATTATCGCGCTCGCCTTTCATCTGGCCGAAGTCGGGCTGATCGGGCTGTCCGTAATTATCTTCGCAACGGCATTTTGCGGCGTGACGGACGAACATGCGATCGGCAAAGCATTTCAGGATTCCCTGCCGTTTACCGCGCTACTGGTGGTATTTTTTGCGGTTGTCGCAGTGATTGTCGATCAGCACTTATTCAGCCCGATTGTGAATTTCGTTCTGCAATCTGCGCCAGCCAATCAGCTTTCGCTGTTCTATCTGTTCAACGGGTTGCTTTCTTCTGTTTCCGATAATGTCTTTGTCGGCACGGTCTATATCAATGAAGCGAAATCCGCGCTGGAAAACGGTGCCATTAATCTGCAACAGTTTGAGATGCTGGCGGTCGCCATTAATACCGGTACAAACCTGCCTTCCGTCGCGACACCAAATGGTCAGGCGGCATTTCTGTTCCTGCTGACGTCCGCCCTTGCGCCGCTGATCCGCCTTTCGTATGGCCGGATGGTATGGATGGCACTGCCTTACACAATAGTGATGACGCTCGCAGGTCTGCTTTGTGTGCAATTCCTTCTGCCGGAAATGACGCAGTGGTACACCGACATGGGATGGCTGACATTTTCCCCATTACATTGATCAGCACGAGGATCACGTCGGTAATTCTGTGACTAAGCTCTGACTCAGAAAATAGCCGAATTTAAAGTCGAATTGTCCGATTTATATTAATTATTTATCGAATATTGATGGAGACAGGCTGGCAGCGGGGTCCAATTGGTTTACACTGCGTGTCAGTAGCTAACTGCAGGGAAAAAATTTCTATGTTGCAATATCTTAACCGTTGCTCGCAAGGCCGCGGTGCATGGCTTCTGATGGCTCTGACCGCTCTGGCGCTTGAGCTGGTTGCGTTGTATTTCCAACACGTGATGTTACTTAAACCGTGCGTCATGTGTATCTACGAACGTTGTGCGCTGATGGGCATACTGGCTGCGGGTCTGGTGGGCGCAATAGCCCCGGCGACCTGGTTGCGTTACGCCGGTATCCTTATCTGGCTTTACAGCGCGTATGAAGGGGTCCGCCTGTCATGGGAACATACCATGATTCAGTTGCACCCATCTCCGTTCGCCACCTGCGATTTCGCAGCCCGCTTCCCGACCTGGTTGCCACTGGACAAATGGTTCCCTTGGATGTTCATAGCCAGCGGTGATTGTGCTGAAAAACAGTGGGAATTTCTGTCTCTGGGTATGCCTCAGTGGCTGGTTGTTATCTTCAGCGTCTTTATGATCATCGGGATCCTGGTGTTACTGGCCCAGTTCGTAAAACCAAAACGTCGTGATTTGTTCGGTCGTTAATTCCAGACATGTCGACGATAAAAGCGCCTCAGGGCGCTTTTTTTTATGGCGTTTTTCAGCGGAAATTAAAACCACTGCCGCACGAAAAAAGAGCGATAGTTGTAAAAACGTCAATGAGTTCTATGCTACGAGAGCTTATGCGCTCAACAGAGGAAGAGATATGGTGGTTAAAGGGTTTTCAAAGGGTTTCTTCATTATGATCCTTTTTATTGTGACATTGGCCTTCCTGGATGTATTAAGGCCTTATTATTCTTCCGTTCTATGGGCGATCATTCTGGCGGTAATTTTTAATCCGATGAAAAACCGGCTGAAGCAATTTATCGGTGACCGCAACGGCCTGATCTCACTGCTGACCGTGCTGATTATTTGTCTGATTGTTTTCACACCGCTGGCGATTATTACTTCTTCACTGGCCATAGAATTCAATACGGTTTACACCAAACTTCAGGGTAATGAATCGCAGCTGCCTACGCTGGTGTCTGACACCATTCACCATTTACCAAGATGGGCGCGCCATTTCCTTGCCGATCACAATTTAGACAGCACGGCTGAGATTCAGAAAAAACTTTCAGACGTCGCATTACAGGGAAGTCAGTATCTGGCAGGCAGCGTTTTCGTGATTGGTAAGAGCACGTTCGGCTTTGTTGTCGGTTTTGGCATCATGCTGTATATCCTGTTTTTCCTGATTAAAGACGGCGCGTATCTGGTTAATCTGACGCTGGAAGCCCTGCCGCTTTCCCGCCATGTGAAACATCATCTGTTCATGAAGTTTGCCGCCGTTTCACGCGCAACGGTGAAAGGCACGGTGGTAGTTGCGATCGTTCAGGGTGCGCTCGGCGGGCTGGCATTCTACATTGCAGGTATCGATGGCAGCCTGCTGTGGGGCGCGCTGATGGCGTTTCTGTCGATTATTCCTGCTGTCGGTTCAGCGATTATTTGGGTACCGGCGACGATCTACTTCTTCGCCTCCGGAATGTTGTGGCAGGCGATTTTCCTCATCGTCTTCTTCGTGGTGGTTATCGGCCTGGTCGATAATATTCTGCGTCCGCTGCTGGTCGGCAAAGACACCAAAATGCCGGATTATCTCATTCTGATCACCACGCTGGGCGGGATGGAAGTTTATGGTATCAACGGCTTTGTTATCGGTCCGCTGATTGCTGCCCTGTTCATCGCCTGCTGGAATATTCTTTCCGGGCGTGAGCATCAGAATAATACCGATATGATTGACGAAGACTTTATAGAAGAAGGGAAAAACCATCCGGACGCGGATAAAACCGCATCGTAAACGACTACCGGTTTACCCCTATCAGTGAGCGGCCTGTGTGGTCGCTCATTTTTTTCAAATTTCATTATGAAGATTTTCGAACCTGGCGTAGAAATGTGGAGGCGATTCAACATTTGTCTCTGAAGGGGTAGCAATGAAAAATATTATCTTAAGCATGGTCGCAAAGATTTCCCGGATGGAGGTAGATGCAAAGCAGCTGACCGCACAGGTTGAGGCTCAGTCGCTTTTGCTGAGTGCTGTTTTCCTTACCGTGGGCAAAAATGGCGGTCCGCAGGAAGCCATCGAAAGCGTGAACAAAGCGATCAATTCCGTGCTGGATTCCGCAGATGATGTGCTTAAATCGGATGCCACACTTTTGTTTGAACAATTCCAGGCGCTGATTGAAATTACGCGACTGATCGATAAAGCCGATCCGGAACTGGATGCGGAAGCGCTGAATGCATTAAATGGCGTCAGACCCGATTCAGAAATATAAAAATGAATGTATGATAGGAATTACGCCCTGGCGGTCGCCGGGGCTTTTTTATGTCTAAAATCAGAGGTGATAGCAAATATGGGGTTAGAACGTTTAAACAAACTCCCCGTTTGGGCCATTTGGGTAATCTGCGTGACAGCCTGTGTCGCATTCTGGGTTATTGCAGGAATGGTAGTCTACGGAATTTTCAAGTAAATCATTGCATCCCGGTTACGCGGGAGAGGCAGGGAATCAGAAGGATTTTGAACTCCACGTAGCGGGCCATACCCCGTCTCTGCCCCACACTCTCATGCCTGAAATCCTTTCTTATTTCCTATCAGCGGGTTATCTCGCCCAGCTTGGCTTATTCATAATGTGATCCTGCCAGTCTTCCACATCGTCTTCGCGAACCGCGATATAACGAACGGAGATTTGTGCGGTGTGCATCGCTGATTTAGAGGCTTTATTCAGCAGCGGATGCCACGGCAGCAGCGGGCGCCCTTCGCCAATCAGACGATAAGCACACGTCGGCGGCAGCCAGTCAAAGGTGGTCAGATTTTCGCGGGTCAGCTTGATGCAGTCTTCTTCAAGCGTAAAACGACGCTCGTAGTTACGGCACTGACAGGATTTGATATTGAGCTGGTTACAGGCAACGTTGGTGAAGTAAATTTCTTCGGTATCTTCATCAATCAGCTTATGTAAGCAGCATTGTCCGCAGCCGTCGCACAATGCTTCCCATTCTTCGTCAGTCATTTCAGACAGCGTTTTTTGCTGCCAAAAAGCGGGTTCAGTCATAATGTGCATCCGGTATAAATAAAATGAGGGTGCTTATATAGACGCTTTAGCCTGCAGATGCAAGTAAAGCCGCCGGAAAGCTGCTCCGGCGGAGAGAGGGTTTGTTTCAGATCATGCGGGTTGAAACAGACTTACCATTAAGTGTAGCTACAATTTCGTCACCCGCTTTCAGCGGCCCGACGCCTTGCGGCGTGCCGGTCAGAATGATATCGCCCGCGCGCAGCGTGAAATAACGGCTCATGTAAGCAATCAGCGGCAACAGCGGCGTCAGCATGTTACGGGTATTGCCTTCCTGCCGTGTTTCACCGTTAACGAACAGCTGCAAATCAGCCTGCTGCGCATCACCAAATTCACTCACCGGAATAAATCCGCTGATAGGGCAGGAACCGTCGAAGCCTTTGGCTTTTTCCCACGGCTGCCCCGCCGCTTTGAATTTCGTCTGCAAATCACGCAGCGTTAAATCCAGCGCCAGCGCATAACCGGCGATAGCATTGGCAACGCGATCTTCCGTGGCTTGTTTGAGCGGCGTGCCGATTAGCACGGCCAGCTCAACTTCGTGATGTACCGCACCCAGATCTTTCGGAATCGCGAGCGGCTGACGGATATCACACAGCGCCGTTTCCGGTTTGATAAACACCACCGGTTCGGCGGAAATCTGACTGCCCATTTCTTTGATGTGATCGGCATAGTTATTGCCCACACACACGACTTTGTTCACCGGGAAATCCAGTAACGCGCCATGCCAGTCTCTGTGTTGATACATACAGCCACTCCTTTTGGAAAAATCAGCCGCTGAACGGATTACGCGGGGCTGGCGCTAACGGTACGGAAGGCGCAGAGGTGGCCGCCGGTGCGGTTTCACCTGAAATAACCGGCGCCTGCGAACCCATAATGCCATCCGCCATCATTCCGATACTCAGTGCGAAATAGGTTGAACGGTTCCAGTGCATAATCGTACGGAAGTTATCGTAAACCAGGAATGCGCGCCCTTGCGTATCGTCTGGTGTGATAATCCATGCGCGGGTTGCCGCAGATGCCAGCGGGCTACCGTCTACCTGCGTGATGCCCATTTGCTGCCAATAGGTAGCCGGATGCATCTGGTTGTTTTTCAGGCCCGCCAGACTGCCGTCAAAGCCTGCTGGCAATTTCACTTCCTGCCCCCAGCCCTGATCGCGTTTCCAGCCTTCTTTCGACAGATAATTCGCGGTAGATGCAAAGACATCATCGGTATTTTTCCAGATGTCGATTTTGCCGTCGCCATTGCCATCCGCACCGTAATTCAGATAGGACGTCGGCATAAACTGCGACTGCCCCATTGCGCCAGCCCAGGATCCTTTCATCATATCGCTGGTGGCATGACCGGAATCGACAATTTTCAACGCAGCCATGAATTCTTTGGTGAAGAACGCTTCACGGCGGCCCTCGAAGGCCAGCGTTGCCAGCGCGGAGAAAACATCTTCCTTGCCCTGGATTTTGCCGAAGCTACTTTCCATCGCCCACAGCGCCACGATGTATTGCGGCTGAACGCCGTAACGGTCGCTGGCCTGCTGGAGCGCGGGCAAATTATTCTGATATTGGGTCTGGCCCTGTTTGATTTTCCACTCTGGCAAGACACGGGTCAGATAATCATCAAGCGTGATTTTCTTTTCCAGCTGGTTGCGATCGGAGTTAATCACGCGGTCAACAAAATGGATGTTCACGAAAGTGGCGTCGATTGTTTGCTGGCTGATGCCCTGCGCCAGAGCCTGCGCTTTCAGTTTTTCAACATAAGCGGGAAACTCTGCGGGGTCTCTTCCCTGTTCGGCCAGCGATGTTTTACCGGGCGTCGCAGCCGGCGCGGCGGCTGAAGGTTGTGTCGTTGCCGCAGTCTGCGGCGTGGTTTGTCCTGAGGTTGCCTTCTGCGCTGCACAACCGCTGAGGATAATCAGCGGTGTTAACACGGCCAGTGCCGACAATTTCATCAAATTCTTCCTTATCACATCTGCAATTGAATCATCGCTGTAAGCTTTGAGTACTCCAGCGATGATTGCAAGTCATGACGTCCGAAAGTGCGTGAAATGCCGAAACAAACGTCAGGAATACGTTATTTACTGGCGTCAGTCAGATGAATATTCAATAAACTTTCGACCGGCGGTGGAACCTGCAGATAATAACCCTGCTCTTCGAGAGCCTGACGCACTTTTGAAATATCCGCAGACGCTAATTTTTCACGTCCGGTCAGATTGAGCATCATTGAGAACTGCGGCACGCCAAAACCTTTGAGTAATTCTTCAGGTACACGAGAGAAATCGTCTTTTTTTTCGACATACAGATAAGTCTGGTCGCGTTTAGTACTTCTATAGATCACACAAAGCATTTTTTTAACTCTATTTTATTGAAACGGTGGCTTGCCTAGATATAACTGTAACTATAACATGCTTAACGTACATCGGAATATCGCCCCCCGAGTGGTATTCCGGGGATTTAGAGTTGCTGAGACTGAGTCAGGATAGATGTCACAATCGCCAATAGAACTAAAAGGCAGCAGTTTTACCTTATCGGTTGTTCATTTACATAGTTCACAACCGGAGGTTATTTATCAGGCATTACAGGAAAAAGTGGAGCAAGCTCCGGCCTTTTTAAAAAATGCCCCTGTTGTTATCAACGTTGCCTCGCTGAGCGGCGAAGCAAACTGGAAAGACATTCAACAGGCTGTCGCTTCTGCAGGTTTTCGCGTTGTGGGCATCAGTGGTTGTAAAGACGAAGGGCAGAAACGCGCACTTTCCCGCACCGGTTTGCCGTTGCTGAGTGAAGGCCGTGCACAGCGCATCGCCGCAGAACCACCGGTTCCTGTCGTGCCCGACAATGCTCCGGCGAAAACCCGCATTGTCAGTTCTCCGGTCAGATCCGGCCAACAAATTTACGCCCGTAACAGCGACCTCATCGTGACCAGTAGTGTCAGCGCAGGTGCGGAACTGATTGCCGATGGCAATATCCACATCTACGGTATGATGCGAGGAAGAGCGCTGGCTGGTGCAGCAGGTGATGCAAATTGTCAGATTTTTTGCACCCATTTAGGCGCTGAACTAGTCTCTATCGCAGGGCAATACTGGCTGAGTGATCAAATCCCGACCGATTATCTCGGTCAGGCCGCGCGCCTCAGCCTGATAAATAATGTGTTAACCATACAACCTTTAAACTAAGCCCTTTCGACAAGGAATCCATTCATGGCACGCATCATAGTTGTTACATCGGGTAAAGGGGGCGTTGGCAAGACCACTTCAAGCGCGGCCATTGCTACCGGTTTAGCTCAAAAAGGTAAAAAGACCGTTGTTATCGATTTCGATATCGGTCTGCGTAATCTCGATCTGATTATGGGCTGTGAGCGCCGCGTGGTTTATGATTTCGTCAACGTGATCCAGGGTGATGCCACGCTGAATCAGGCGCTTATCAAAGATAAACGCACTGAAAACCTGTTCATTCTTCCGGCTTCGCAAACCCGTGATAAAGATGCACTGACCCGCGAAGGCGTAGAAAAGATCCTTAACGATCTTGCCGAAATGGAATTTGACTTCGTGGTTTGCGATTCCCCTGCGGGTATTGAAACCGGCGCATTAATGGCGTTGTATTTCGCCGACGAAGCGGTCATTACGACCAACCCGGAAGTCTCTTCCGTGCGTGACTCCGACCGCATTTTGGGCATTTTGTCCTCAAAATCCCGTCGTGCGGAACAAGGCTTAGAGCCTATTAAAGAACACCTGCTTCTCACCCGTTACAACCCGGGCCGTGTCAGCCGTGGCGACATGCTGAGCATGGAAGATGTGCTGGAAATCCTGCGTATTCCTCTGATCGGCGTAATTCCTGAAGATCAGTCCGTACTGCGTGCGTCCAACCAGGGCGAACCGGTCATTCTGGATCAGGAATCTGATGCAGGGAAAGCGTACGACGATACCGTTAGCCGTCTGCTTGGTGAAGAACGTGCGTTCCGTTTTATTGAGGAAGAGAAGAAGAGTTTCCTGAAACGCCTTTTTGGGGGATAAACCATGGCATTGTTAGATTTCTTTCTGTCCCGCAAAAAATCGACAGCCAATATAGCCAAGGAACGGCTACAGATCATCGTAGCCGAACGGCGTCGAGGGGATAGTGAACCGTCGTATTTACCTGAATTAAAACGTGATATTTTGGCGGTCATCTGTAAGTACATTAAGATTGACCCCGAAATGTTGCAGGTTCAGTTCGAGCAAAAAGGTGACGATATTTCCGTACTGGAACTCAACGTCACCTTGCCAGAGTCAGAATCGGAAGACGCGCCTAAATGACAGCAGTCTGCCTGCAGGTGTTTCTTTCAGCATAGCGCCCCCTGTTTACTCAGGGGGCTACTCAATTTTTTTCCCTGATTTCCGCCCACCTGCTTATTTCCCCTGGCAACACCACTGTATGTATCCCCACTAAAGAGATTGTTCCGCGCTCTGCTCTATTTATTATCTGAAATTATGATTAAGACTCATCCCATTTAGCCTGGCGGTTAATATCCTTAATGTGATTTCATCCGCGAACATTTCCCGGGCGCTATTATTTAAATATGCGGTTAACCAAAAACAAAAAGGCGGAGAAAATCTCCGCCTTTTAATTTAAGTTTTCGTATTCAGTTATTTTGAACGCGGTAAGCTCATCAATATTGACTGAGAATTTCGTTCAGCCTTTCAGCAAGAAGTTTTCCTCTCCAGCCGCTGATTAATTCCGGCTGTGATTCCTTCTCTTTTAACTTCCAGTGACGACTTAATAACTGATTGATCTGGCGACGTGAGGCCAGTAACTCGACGCTTAACCCGCTTTCTTCACTCACGGTCTGGATCAGCGCTTTGATGTCTTTGAAGACTTTGCGATAACCCGGCTGATCAATCAGATTCGAAATGGGAGCCGGTAAATCGTCTTCCGGCAATGCCTCAGACTCTTCCACCAGCGCCAGCAACGTGCGGCCATGGTAACGGATTTCCGGGCCGCTCAGGCCAAGCGCTTCAAGCTCACCCAGCGATTTAGGCTGATAACGGGCTACCTGCCAGAGGTTTTCTTCACGCACCACAAAGTTGACGGCCAGGTCACGCTGACGTGCCTGAGTGAGCCGCCAGGCGGCCAGCAACTTCAGGCAACCCAGTTGACGCGGACGCAGCTGGAACGCATTGCCGATTTCCAGATAAGCCAGTTCAGGTTGAAGAACCTCTTTACGACGGCGGCACAACGCCAGACATTCATCCTGCGCGGCATCCATCCAGCCAGCTTCTTCAGTTTCACGCATCAGCTTGTCGGCCAGCGGCAGAAGATACCAGACATCGGCAGCAGCGTAGACACACTGTTTTTCGCTCAGAGGCCGGGCAATCCAGTCGGTGCGCGATTCGCTTTTATCCAGCTCCACGCCGGTCGTTTCTGCCACCAGACGGGCAAACCCGCAAGACAGCGGACGTCCGCTGAAGGCGGCAAGAATTTGCGTATCAATTAGCGGAGAAGGCATCACGCCAAAAGCGTTCAGGAAAACTTCCAGGTCTTCGCTGCCGGCATGGAGAAATTTCACGACATCAGGATTGACCAGCAAATCGATAAAAGGCTGCCAGGCGGTAATCGGCAACGGGTCAATCAGCGTCAGCCGTTCACCGTCGAACAGCTGGATGAGCCCGAGTTGCGGGTAATAAGTGCGGGTACGGACGAATTCGGTATCCAGCGCAATTTTGCTGTGCGCTTTGGCCTGAAGACAAACCTGCTCCAGCGCGTCATTGGTCGTGATCAACTGATAATTCAAATCTTAATTCTCTTAATATTAATGCGTTATAACGTGACAACGCCGGACAAATCCGGCGTTGAGAGTGACCATCACAGCGCAGCGGGCAAACGTTACGCCGCATCCTGCTTAGGATCGTCCTTCGGTTTTGCCTGCTCATCGCGAAGTTCGCGTCTGAGGATCTTACCGACATTTGACTTCGGTAACTCATCGCGAAATTCAACAATCTTCGGTACTTTGTAACCGGTTAATAACCGGCGGCAATGTGCCAGAAGTTCTTCGCTGGTCAGTGACGGGTCTTTCTTCACCACGCAAATTTTGACGATTTCACCTGACGACTCGTTTGGCACACCAATGGCGGCAACTTCGAGCACCTTGTCATGTTGTGAAACCACCTCTTCAATTTCGTTAGGGTAAACGTTGAAACCGGAAACCAGAATCATGTCTTTTTTGCGATCCACAATCCGCAAAAAGCCCTGCTCGTCCACTGTAACGATATCGCCCGTCGATAACCAGCCATCTTTTAGCACCTCATCGGTCGCTGAAGGCCGTTGCCAGTAACCCAGCATCACCTGCGGCCCGCGTACCCACAGCTCTCCGGGGTTACCCGGCGCAACATCCTGGCCGTTATCATCCACCAGACGCACTTCCGTAGAAGGCACCGGTAAACCGATGCTACCGCTGTAATGTTTCAGGTCGTACGGGTTACCCGCGACCAGCGGCGAACACTCCGTCAGGCCATAACCTTCCAGCAAATGCTTGCCGGTCAGTTTTTCCCATTTATCGGCAACCGATTTTTGAACTGACATTCCGCCACCAACCGATAGGCGCAGCGTCGAGAAGTCCAGCTCACGGAAATCTTCGTTATTGAGTAACGCGTTGAACAACGTATTCACCCCGCTGATAGCGGTGAACGGATATTTCGACAGCTCTTTCACCATGCCCGGCACGTCGCGCGGGTTGGTGATCAGCAGGCTTTTTCCCCCGAGATCGAGGAACAGCAGACAGTTCACTGTCAGCGCAAAGATGTGATACAGCGGCAGCGCCGTTACCACCAGTTCATGGCCAGGTTGCAGCAACGGTGCGTACGCTGCTTTTGCCTGTTCCAGATTGGCCTGCATGTTCCGGTGTGTCAGCATCGCGCCTTTCGCAACGCCGGTAGTTCCGCCGGTGTATTGCAAAAACGCCAGATCGTCATTGATGATATCGGGTTTGATATATTGCAAACGGCGCCCGTATTGCAGGGCACTGCGGAAGGAAATAGCATTCGGCAGGTGATATTTAGGCACCAGCCTTTTGACATATTTGACGACAAAATTAACCAGCGTGCCTTTTGCTGCAGAAAGCTGATCGCCCATACGGGTCAGGATCACATGCTTAACCTGTGTTTTGTAGACCACTTTTTCCAGCGTGTGGGCAAAGTTGGACACAATCACAATAGCGCTGGCACCGCTGTCATTGAGCTGATGTTCCAGCTCGCGCGGCGTATACAGTGGATTGACGTTCACCACCACCATGCCCGCACGCAATACGCCAAACAGCGCAATCGGATATTGCAGCAGATTAGGCATCATCAGGGCCACGCGGTCGCCTTTTTTTAGCCCTAACTGGTTTTGCAGATAGGCCGCAAAAGCACGACTACGTTCCTCAAGTTTACGGAACGTCATGACCTCACCCATGTTGATAAACGCCGGACTGTCTGCATAACGCAGCGTGGCATTTTCAAACATCTCGACCAGCGAGCTGTAGCGGTCAGGATCGATGTTCTCGGGAACATCTGCCGGATAACGTTTTAGCCAAACCTTTTCCAAGGTATCACTCCTGAAATCATGTACTGTTGCCATCTCAATTCGACGAGTTTTATCACGTCTTTAACAATATTTTAACTCAGCTTACCAGTTGTGTTTCAAACAATGTCGAGGTTGAGAGGCGGGTCACTTTTTCTGCGCCCTTCGTTAGCCAAACCGTCCGTGGCTTAAAAAGAAAAAGGCGGCAATTAAGCCGCCTTAACAACGATCTTGTCTGTCTTTACTTTTTCGGCGGCGGCGGTGGCACCGGATGTCCCGGTGCCGGCCTCATCGCAGCCGGAGGTGGAGCCCGGTGCGGAGGCGGCGCGCCGTGATTGTGCCGGTTATTCGGTGACGACACTCTGGACCCGTGCGGGCCCCATGTCATACCAGCCGGGCCCCCAACCGGGCCCAAACCCTCGCCCCCAACTGTCGTACGGTCCCCCGTAACCCCAGCCCCACGGCCCCATCGGCTGAGGCGGCATCACCACCTGTTGTTCGATACGCCAGCGTTTATAACTGTTTACGCTGATAGTCACGAAATCATAGGACGACTGCCCTACTGTGCCTTTTTCAACGCCGGTAATCGGACCAACCACGGTCACGAGCTGATTGCGGTAATCCACCGGATCGACGAAACCGTTGATGTAAGCCATGATGCGGCCACGCGACGCCGCGCCCAGAATAGGTCGTGCCCCGTCATCAAGCGGCATTGTAGCGATTTCGAGTCGCGTTTTATTTTGCAAATTGGTGACTGCCACTACCTTGCCACCAAAACGTGATTCCTGACCGACATACAGACTCGGCGCGCCCTGCACCGCCTGTAAATTCATTTGCGGCGTTGCCGTGGTCCCGCGGATTTCATCCGGAACGGTGACACATCCTGACAACACCAGAACGCTTAGCGCAACAGCGCTCAACGCCCATTTTTTACCTGTCTGAACCGAAAACTGCTGGACTGCTGACCACTTACGCATTGCGATGACTCCTGTGCATACTCTTTTTTTTGACCACTTTTAAGTACACAAGTTGCGGTAACTTACCGGCCCGGCAGCTTTTTCCACGTAACTTCGTTGCGCAGATAAGTGGGTTCAGCATCTTCAGGATTTACGCGAACGCCGTTTTCCCAGAGCTGGAGCGCCAGCGGCAGCATATCTTCCGCGTGCGGTAGTAACATTTTGCCATCAAATAATTCTGCAACCGGAGATTCACCCAGCAAATGTGGATAAGCTTCCCAGCCGGTGCCGACGGTCGCAAAACGGCCGGTCAGTGAGCCGGCCTGTTCGATGAGTTGTTCAGGTTTGATCACTTTCTCGGTGTTTTCACCACTCCAGTCACCCTGAGCGTTCCGGGAGAATTCGCCCCAGTACACTTCGCCCATGCGCGCATCGATGGCGGCCAGCACGTTTTCAGCGCCAGTCTGGCGGTAAGCGCCCTGCGCCATGGTCTGTAAAGTGGAAACCGGCAGCAAAGGCAATTCAGCGCCCAGCGACAATCCCTGCGCCATGCCGATACCGATACGTACGCCGGTAAAACTGCCCGGCCCGCGGCCAAAGGCCAGAGCATCGAGCTGATTCAGCGTCAGGCCCGCTTCGGCGAGGATCTGCTGCACCAGCGGCAAAATACGCTGCGTATGTTCGCGGGCGCAGAGTTCAAAATGAGCGAGCGTCTCGCCCTCATTGTATAGCGCAACCGAACAGGCTTCTGTCGCCGTATCAATTGCTAAAATTCGCGTGGACATGCCAAACCTCAGGCGGGGAAATGAATAAGTTAGGGCCTTTTTTCGGGGCGCTATCCTAACATAACGTGAAGGCTATTTCTGCTCTTCCACGTTCTGTAAAAAGCGTATCGCTTGTGTAAGATCACGTGTGCGCGGCGTCGGCGGCAAACTGTTGAGGAAAACTTCACCATACGGGCGCATTACCAGCCGGTTGTCGCAAATCACCATCACACCCCGGTCAGAAGTATCACGAATTAAACGTCCGACCCCCTGTTTCAGCGTGATGACCGCATCCGGTAATTGTACGTCATTGAACGGATCGCCGCCGCGCAGGCGACAGTCTTCAATACGGGCTTTGAGCAGCGGATCGTCGGGCGAGGTGAACGGCAGTTTATCGATGATGACGCAGGACAGCGCATCGCCGCGCACATCCACCCCTTCCCAGAAACTGCTGGTCGCGACCAGTAAGGCGTTACCGGCTTCGACAAATTGCGCTAATAGCTGGCCTTTACTGGTTTCGCCCTGCAATAAAACGGGCAGCGTCAGGCTGGCCCTGAATTCCTCGGCCAGTTCACGCATCATTTTGTGTGACGTACACAGGAAGAAACAGCGGCCTTTATTGGCTTCGATCAGCGGACGCAGCATACGCGCCAGCTGTTTCGAACTGCCGTTCACGTTCGATTCAGGCAGAAAACGGGGTACACACAATAATGCCTGTTTGGCGTAATCAAACGGGCTGGGCAGCAGCAACGTTTCGGCTTCGTCCAGTCCGAGACGTTCGGTAAAATGGTGGAGCTGATCGTTCACCGAAAGCGTTGCGGACGTAAAAATCCACGCACCCGGCTTTTCTTTCATCATTTCGCTGAATTTATCGGTGACCGACAGCGGCGTCAGTGCCAGAACAAAATGACGGGAATTACATTCGTACCAGTAGCTGTAGCCGGGAATCGAAACATCTTTCAGGCGCTTGAGACGGTTGCGGTACAGCGTGGCGCGCTCAAAGGCGGCGTCCAGCAAGGCCGAGCGTCCGAGAGACAGTTTGACCACGTCGTAGCAAAGCTCCAGCGCGTCATCGAGCAACAGCAGAGCGCGCTGGATAGCGGGCTGATTGAGCACGTCGCGCAGATTACCGCGAAAACCCGGCTCACCGAGTGCCAGACGAAAATCCATTGTGCTCTGGCTCAGGCGGTCAGCGCTTTTCTGCAATTGCACCGAATCACGCACTTCCGTGCGGTAAGCGATGGTGATGTCTTTCGCCATATCCAGCAACTGACGGCTGGTTACCTGCTGGCCAAAATACTGGCTGGCGATATCGGGGATCTGATGAGCTTCGTCGAAAATCATCACGTCGGCCTGCGGGATAAGCTCACCGAAGCCGCTCTCTTTGACCACCATATCAGCCATAAAAAGGTGATGGTTAACAACGACGACGTCCGCGTCCATCGCCTTACGGCGGGCTTTGACGACGAAACATTCTTTGTACAGCGGGCAGTCGCTGCCCAGGCAGTTATCGTTGGTGCTGGTTACCAGCGGCCAGACAAAGCTATCTTCCGGCACTACGGTACAGGTGCTGATATCGCCCTCTTCCGTGCTGCTCGACCAGTGACGCAGATGCGCAAGTTCGCTGAGTGCCTGACTGGCGAGATCGCCGCCGGAAAGTGACTGCTGCTCCAGGCGTTCCAGACACAGATAGTTAGAACGCCCTTTGAGCAACGCCAGACGGCCTTTGAAATTCAGCGCACTGGCCACTTTGGGCAAATCGCGGGAATACAGCTGATCCTGTAAGTTTTTCGAACCGGTTGAGATAATGACTTTTTTGCCGGAACGCAGTGCCGGAGCCAGATACGCATACGTTTTACCGGTACCAGTACCAGCTTCCACCACCAGGCCTTGCTTACCGCTGATGGCTTTGCTGACGGCCTGCGCCATCAGACGCTGAGGTTCACGGGGTTTAAAACTTTCAATTTTCTGCGCCAGTGCGCCGTCTGTTGCGAAATCGTCTGTCACTCTGTCTCTCTACCTGTACGGATCAGCAGTGATTATGCCAACCGAACGCCCTCACCGCCACCGCCATCTGCCAATCCAACGCAGCAAACCTTTGTGTTACCCTTACCACCATCAATAAAAAGTGACTAACAGGAGCACAAAAGTATGACTATCGAACGGATCCGACCTGAGCCGCGCATGTCTGATGTGGTCATCCACAACGACACCATTTATTACACTGCAGTGCCGGAAAATCTGGATGCCAATGCAAAAGATCAGACCGCTGAAACGCTGGCCATCATTGATGCCGTACTGACAGAAGCCGGTTCAGACAAGAGCAAAATTCTCGATGCCACGCTGTTTCTGGTTCACAAGGAAGATTTCCCGGCAATGAACGAAGCCTGGGATGCGTGGGTGTCTCCGGGTAACGCGCCGGTTCGCTGCACCGTGCAGGCAAACCTGATGAACCCGAAATACAAAATTGAGATCAAGATTATCGCTGCACGTTAATCGCTGAATTTCAGACATAAAAAAACCTCCCGCGGGAGGTTTTTGGGTTATAAGGGGAACGCTTTATCAGGCTTTTGCGCCCGCAACGGCTTCTTTTGCCAGCTCAGTGATACGCGCGTAGTCACCGCTTTCCAGCGCATCGGCTGGCACCAGCCAGGATCCACCGATACATAGCACGCTTTTCAGCGCGAGATAATCCCGGTAGTTCGCCGGTGAAATCCCACCGGTCGGGCAGAAACGCACTTGCGGGAACGGACCGGCAATCGCCTGTAACGCTTTCACGCCGCCGTTGGCTTCCGCCGGGAAGAATTTGAATTCACGCAGACCGGCATCCAGACCCATCATCAGTTCCGATACGGTGCAAATGCCCGGAATCAGCGGGATAGAACCGGCGTTGGCTGCTTTCAGCAAAGCGTCTGTCAGGCCTGGGCTAATCGCAAACTGTGCACCCGCTTCGGTGACTTCGGCCAGTTGTTCAGGATTGAGAACGGTACCCGCACCAATAATGGCGTCCGGCACTTCTTTGGCAATCGCACGGATTGCGTCCATCGCACAGGCAGTACGCAGCGTCACTTCCAGCACTCGCACACCACCGGCAACCAGCGCTTTCGCCAACGGAACGGCGTGTTCCAGTTTGTTGATAACAATCACAGGAACAACCGGCCCTGAGGTCAGAATTTGTTCCGCGCTTGTTTTCCAGTTTTTCATCTTGTTCTCCGTTCATGCCCGCAGGCATCGTTGTGATTGATGGCGCGCCCCTGCCACAGGGTCTGGCAACTTTTCAGAAAGAAAAAACGTTGCCAGAAACCGACCACACCCGATTGGACGAGATACTACTATTCCTAACTGCTAAAAGAATTGATGTGACATAAAAAAACGCTGCACAGGCAGCGTTTTTAAAGGATGACCGGTTACTCGAACTCGTTCCAGGAACGGCCGTCACGGGTAATCATGGCCACAGAAGCCACCGGTCCCCATGTACCGGACTGATACGGTTTTGGTGCTTCACTTTCCGCTGCCCACGCATTCATGATGGAGTCGACCCATTTCCAGGCTTCTTCCACTTCGTCACGACGCACGAACAGCGCCTGGATCCCACGCATAGTTTCCAGCAGCAGACGCTCGTAAGCATCAGCGATGTGTTGCTCGTTGAAGGTTTCGGTGAAGCTCAGGTCCAGTTTGGTTGTCTGCAAACGATGTTTGTGTTCCAGACCCGGAACCTTGTTCAGCACTTCGATTTCAATACCCTCGTCCGGTTGCAGACGGATGGTCAGTTTGTTCTGCGGCAACTGCTGGTAAGAATCACGGAACAGGTTCAGCGCCGGGCTCTTGAAGTACACCACAACTTCTGAACATTTGGTCGGCAGACGCTTACCGGTACGCAGGTAGAACGGCACGCCAGCCCACTGCCAGTTGTCGATATCCACACGGATAGACACAAAGGTTTCGGTGCTGCTGGTTTTTTTCGCGCCTTCTTCTTCCAGATAGCCCGGCACTTTTTTGCCTTGTACAAAACCGGCTGTGTACTGGCCACGCACTGTATTTTCGCGCACGTTTGACTGGTCGATGCGGCGCAGGGAACGCAGCACTTTGACTTTTTCATCACGAATACGGTCGGTGCTCAGATCCGCCGGTGGCGACATGGCAATCATGGTCAGAATTTGCAGCAAGTGGTTCTGGATCATGTCGCGCATCTGACCCGCGTCATCGAAATAACCCCAGCGGCCTTCGATACCCACTTCTTCCGCAACGGTGATCTGCACATGATCGATAGTGCGGTTATCCCAGTTGCTGGCGAACAGGTTATTGGCAAAACGCAGCGCCAGCAGGTTCAGTACCGTTTCTTTACCCAGGTAATGGTCGATACGGTAAACCTGAGATTCGGCGAAGTATTCCGCAACCTGATCATTGATGACCTGAGAAGACTCCAGAGAGTGACCCAGTGGTTTTTCCATCACAACGCGCGCAGGTTCTTTGTTCAGCCCGGCTTCACCCAGACCACGGCAAATCGCACCGAAGTGGCTTGGCGCAATCGCAAAGTAGTTGATGGTGGCGCGGTTTTGCTGGTCAAGCATTTTGCCCAGCACTTTGAAATGCTTCAGATCATTGACATCAAGGTTACAGAAATCAAGACGGGCACTGAGTTTATCCCACAGTTCCGGATCAATTTTTTCTTTCATGAAGGTGGTCAGTGCTTCTTTAACCACTTCGGTATAGGCCGCTTTGTCCCATTCCGCACGACCAACACCGATGATGCGGGTGTCAGGGTGAATGTGACCTGCTTTCTCTAACTGATACAGGGAAGGCAACAGCTTACGACGCGCAAGATCGCCTTTTGCACCGAAAATTACCAGATCACAAGCCTGGGCTGTCTGAGTTACCGCCATGTTCTTCTCCTCAATGCAGGAATACCTAATCTATTTCTGGTTGCCTTTGCGTGAGCTGCAACTCGAATTATCTCGGGTACATATTGTAATTTTATTTCAGCAACAATGTACTCTGATTGCCCGTAAGCCGTAAACCTTGATCTGACAGCGTGATAACTTGCTGATAAAACCCTGTTTTTATCATACGAATTCCAGACCTGCTTAAAACCGACCACATTCTGTAATTTTATGACAAAACTGAACAGAATTTACCATACTGAAAGTTAGATCTCGGTCAAACTCTGACAAAAAAAGCCGTAAATTCGCCTGACTGACGCTGCCAACGGCCTGAAGCGCGTAGTATATTTTCATCAAATCAGAACGATTTCCTCTTTTCAAAGAAATCGTTGAAACCTATGAGTGGCATGCTTATGAATACATTGGAAAAAATCCAGACCAGCCTTGACATTCTGAGCAAGTCAGAACGCAAAGTTGCAGAAGTTATCCTCGCATCGCCGCACATTGCTATTCATTCAAGTATTGCCACTCTCGCCCGTATGGCCGACGTCAGTGAACCTACTGTAAACCGTTTTTGCCGTCGTCTCGACACAAAAGGGTTTCCAGATTTTAAACTGCATCTGGCACAAAGTCTGGCAAACGGTACACCTTATGTGAACCGTAACGTGGATGAAAGCGACAGCGTCAGCGCTTACACCAGCAAAATCTTTGAATCTGCTATGGCAAGCCTCGATCAGGTGAAAAACACCCTGGACATCGCCGCCATCAACCGCGCCGTCGATTTACTCACACAGGCGAAGAAGATTTCCTTCTTTGGGCTTGGAGCTTCCGCCGCCGTCGCGCATGATGCCATGAACAAATTTTTCCGCTTCAACATTCCCGTGGTCTATTTCGACGACATCGTTATGCAACGCATGAGTTGCATGAATTCCAGCGAAGGCGACGTCGTTGTGCTGATTTCTCACACCGGGCGTACCAAAAATCTGGTGGAACTCGCGCACCTTGCCCGCGAAAACGATGCCACGGTCATTGCTATCACCTCTTTTAATACGCCGCTGGCGCACGAAGCCACGCTCGCCCTGCTGCTCGATGTGCCCGAAGACACCGACGTTTATATGCCGATGGTCTCGCGGATTGCACAACTGACGCTGATCGACGTGCTCGCCACCGGTTTTACCTTGCGCCGTGGCGCAAAATTCAGAGATAACCTGAAGCGGGTCAAAGAAGCGTTGAAAGAATCGCGCTTTGATAAGGGGATTGTCGTCCCTAACCTGTCTGAATGACATCACCCTGTGCGGCAGGCAGCAAATCATTCATTAAACATATTAATTGAGCACCAACGATTTAATAGGGAGTCTGGCGGAAAATCTACGCGCAAAGTGCGCAGGACAAATGTCAGACATGAGGTCAGCGGGTCACACAGGTGAAACCCTTTTGTATTACAATTACACCTCGACCCAATGTGGACCCGCTGTTTTTTGCACAATAATTGCTTCACCAGTTAACGGAGTAAGGCATGTCCAGAAGGCTCAGAAGAACCAAGATTGTTACCACCCTCGGTCCTGCAACTGACCGCGACAATAACCTCGAAAAAATTATTGCCGCCGGTGCAAACGTTGTACGTATGAATTTCTCCCACGGCACCCCTGAAGACCACATTCTGCGCGCCAACAAAGTGCGTGAAATCGCCGCCCGTCTTGGTCGCCATGTGGCTATTCTTGGCGATCTGCAAGGGCCAAAAATCCGCGTATCGACCTTTAAAGAAGGCAAAGTGTTCCTGAATGTCGGCGACAAATTCCTGCTCGACGCCAACATGAGCAAGGGTGAAGGCGATAAAGAGAAAGTGGGTATCGACTACAAAGGTCTGCCTGCCGACGTGGTGCCGGGCGACATTCTGCTGCTTGATGATGGCCGCGTGCAGCTGAAAGTGCTCGAAGTCCAAGGCATGAAAGTGTTCACCGAAGTTACCGTTGGCGGCCCGCTGTCCAACAACAAAGGCATCAACAAGCTGGGCGGCGGTCTTTCCGCTGAAGCCCTGACTGAAAAAGATAAAGCAGACATTATTACTGCGGCCAAAATGGACGTAGATTATCTGGCAGTTTCATTCCCACGCACGGGCGAAGATCTTAACTACGCACGCCGTCTGGCACGCGATGCCGGCTGTAATGCGCAAATCGTTTCTAAAGTTGAACGTGCTGAAGCCGTCGCGTCCGACGCGGCGATGGATGACATTATTCTCGCTTCCGATGTTGTGATGGTGGCCCGTGGCGACCTGGGCGTTGAAATCGGTGACCCGGAACTGGTGGGTATTCAGAAAAAACTGATCCGCCGTGCCCGTCAGCTTAACCGCGCTGTTATTACCGCGACGCAGATGATGGAATCGATGATCACCAATCCGATGCCAACCCGTGCGGAAGTCATGGACGTCGCGAACGCCGTGCTCGACGGAACCGACGCCGTGATGCTTTCTGCTGAAACGGCTGCCGGACAGTATCCGTCAGAAACCGTGGCTGCGATGGCGCGTGTTTGTCTCGGTGCGGAAAAAATCCCAAGCATCAACGTTTCCAAACACCGTCTGGACGTGGAATTCGATAACATCGAAGAAGCCATTGCCATGTCTGCAATGTACGCCGCCAACCACCTGAAAGGCGTCTCGGCGATTATCTCCATGACTGAATCTGGCCGCACCGCGCTGATGTTGTCACGTATCAGCTCCGGCCTGCCGATTTTTGCCATGTCCCGCCATGAGCACACGCTTAACCTGACCGCCATTTATCGTGGCGTCACGCCGGTCTTCTTCGACAGCGTTAACGACGGCGTCGCAGCCGCTCAGGACGCGGTGAATTTGCTGCGTGATAAAGGTTATCTGCTTTCAGGCGACCTGGTGATTATCACTCAGGGCGACGTCATGAGCACCATCGGCACCACCAATACCAGCCGCCTGTTGCGTGTTGATTAATCTCTAAATGTAATAAAATATAACGTAATGGCCGATTGTTATGATCGGCCTTTTTATTTCCCTGCATTGACTCCTTTTATTCCCCTGCCGTACGAAGGCATTTAACGTTCTTAATTTGATCATTATTTTGCCATCTGGTGGAAATACTCCCCTGCATCTCAACAATACCTTCGTGATAAAAACAAATTACACCTGCACTTATTATGGCTAAATATAACTTTTTGTATCCTAAATGCCACAGGTGAGAGTACGGAATTGAATAACAAATACAGACTTCTCTCATAGGATTAAGAGTATCCAAAGCCAAATTTACTTTTTTATGTGACAGGGATCACATAAAAACATCAAAAACACAGGTATTTGCTAAATGTTCAATGTCGTTATTGAATGATAATGATTTGCATTTATAATGATTCTCAATCGTTAAAACCTTGTATAAATCCGCACAAAGGAAATCAGACAAGACAAATAACCCTCAATTTCTGATAAAGAAAAATAATTAACCATACACTTAACAGGCGTGGGCATAAACCCTGCCTGCTAACGCTTACGTTCACTGAAATTTCCTTAATACATTCGGGAGGCCGCCCCGCGCCTGCTTCCGATGAAAAGGTCAGATTAAAAGGATCCAGAATGAGCCAGATAAATAATTGGGAATTAATGCAGGACAGCGCGAATAACCTTACACCTGCTCAGGAAAAATTAAGCAAAAATCAGGGTTATATCTTTAATCAAAATAGCACCCCGGACTGGCAGGCACAGATTGAGCAAGGTATTGAATTAATTAAGTCACATATTAATCACACCGAAAAGCCTTTTTCGGGTGTCTCCCCTGCCGAATTAGCCGAACAGTTCCGCCATATTGATTTAACCAAACCATTAGACGGAACGCGGCTGGCGCTGGAAGAACTGGATGATTTATATCTTCAGCACGCTGTTTATTTCCATCACCCGAAATACCTCGCACATCTCAACTGCCCGACCGTCGTTCCGTCGCAACTGGCCGAACTTTTTATCAGCGCGATCAACTCTTCTGTGGATACCTGGGATCAGAGCGCAGGTGGCACCCTTATTGAGCAAAAGGTCATCGACTGGACGCTGGCACGCATTGGCTTTGGCGCGCAGTCGGACGGTATTTTTACCAGCGGCGGCACGCAATCAAACCTGATGGCAATGTTGCTGGCGCGCGACAGCCACTGCAAACGCACGCGTCCTCAGCACAGCATCAAATATCAGGGTTTGCCGCCGGAAGCTAACCGCTGGCGCATCTTCAGTTCACAGGTCAGCCATTTCAGCATTCAGAAATCCGCCGCCCTGCTCGGCCTCGGCTATGACGCCGTGGTGCCGGTCGCCTGTGACGACAAATTCCGTATGGATATCAGCGCGCTGAAACAGGAAATCGAACGCTGTCACGCAGAAGGTTTGATCCCGATTGCCATAGTGGCCACGGCGGGCACCACCGATTTCGGCAGTATCGATCCGCTCAATGAAATCGCGGAAATCTGCCGCAAAGAGAAAATCTGGATGCACGCCGACGCCGCTTACGGCTGTGGTTTACTGGTTTCCCCGCAGCATCGCCAGCGTATCGAAGGTATTCATCTGGCCGATTCCGTGACCGTTGATTATCACAAATCCTTCTTCCAGCCAGTGAGTTGCAGTGCGTTTCTGGTCAACGACCACCGCCATCTGGAACACGTCACTCATCACGCGGAATACCTGAATCCGCTGAGTGCAAAACTGGAGGGCACGCCGAATCTGGTCAACAAAAGCATCCAGACCACCAAACGTTTCGACGCCCTGAAAATGTGGCTGACGCTGCGCATCATGGGGCAGCAGGCGCTGGGTGAATCCTTCGATGTGCTGCTGGAACGCGCCACCGAGACCCATCAGCTGATGGAACAAAACCCGAACATTGAAGTGTTGCACAAACCCGAACTGAGCACGCTGGTGTTCCGCTTTGTCCCGCGCATGTCGATGAGTCAGGAGCAAATTGACGCCATCAACGCCGACATCCGCAAAGCCATTTTCCGCGACGGCAGCGCAGTGATTGCCGGAACCAAAGTACATCAGCGCCAGTACCTGAAATTCACCCTGCTCAACCCGACCACCACCACGGAAGATGTCGCCGATGTGATCAGCCTTATCACGCATTACGGTAAAGAACTGACCGCCGCCGCGCTGAGCGCCGCGAAGAACCGCTAACAGGAGTTGCACCATGAGCCTTAATTCCCCTGAACTGAATGCAGATAAACAGACCTACGATTTTATTGCGATTGGCATCGGCCCGTTCAACCTCGGTCTGGCCTGTCTGACGGAGCCAGTAAAAGCGCTGAACGGACTGTTTTTAGATCAAAATGACGGCTTTGACTGGCATACCGGCATGATGCTGGAAAGCGCCCATTTGCAGACGCCGTTTATGGCCGACCTGGTGACGCTGGCCGATCCGACCAGCCCTTATAGTTTCCTCAACTACCTGAAGCAGCAGGGAAAACTGTACTCTTTTTACATCCGTGAAAATTTCTTCATGATGCGCAAAGAGTTCAACCAGTATTGCCAGTGGGCGTGCGAACAGCTGACCAGCCTGCAATTTTCCACGCGCGTGGAGCTGGTGACGTGGGACGCGCCAACGCAATGTTACCTGGTGCAGGCGCGTTCGACCCAAGGCGGCGATAAACAGATTTACCGCGCCAAACGTCTGGTGCTGGGCACCGGTCCGTCGCCGTGGATGCCGGCGTGTGCCCGGGAAGCGGGCAGCAACGTTCATCATTCCAGCGCCTACCTGCCGAACAAAGAGCGGATGCAGCGCTCGAAATCCATCACCGTGGTCGGCAGCGGCCAGAGTGCGGCGGAAATTTATTACGACCTGCTTTCAGAAATCGACAAGTACGATTATCACCTGACCTGGGTGACCCGCGCGCCGCGTTTCTATCCGCTGGAGTACAGCAAACTGACGCTGGAAATGACCTCGCCGGAGTACATCGATTACTTCCATGCCCTGCCGATGAGCAAGCGCGACCAGCTGAACCGCGAGCAAAAAGGCTTGTACAAAGGCATCAACATCAGCCTGATCAATGACATCTACGATCTGATGTACACCAAACGCCTCGACGGCCCGCTGAATGTCGATCTCTACACGCACTCAGAGCTGACCGCGCTGACGGGTAACCGCAAAGGCGAGCTGGAGATGACGCTGCTTCACCACGAACAGCAGCAGGAATATCGTCACCAGACGGAATCCGTGGTGCTCGCCACCGGTTACGGTTATCAGCCGCCGCAGTTTATCGAAGGTATTTACAACCGCATTCAGTGGGATGACGCCGGCCGTTACGCCGTCAACCGCAATTACAGCATCGACGCGAACAATCAGATTTTTGTCCAGAACGCCGAACTGCATACCCACGGTTTCGTCACGCCGGATCTGGGCATGGCGTGTTACCGCAACAGTTCCATTATTCGCGAAATGCTCGGTGAGGAAGTCTATCCGGTGGAAAAATCCATCGCCTTCCAGACTTTCTGCGCCCGCAGCCTTGCAGACAAATAACGGAGAAATAACCCATGTCTGAACTTATACCCGCCCCACTGTTCACCTGCCATCGCGACGCCGGGCAGCTGACATTACGCCCGCTGCATCTGGCAAATGACGCCGCCATCCTGCATGCGTGGATGACGCAGCCTTACGCGCATTTCTGGGGAATGCAGAATAGCAGCGTGGCCGACGTTGATGTTTTCTACCGCGACCTGACTGCCGGAAAACCGCTGGCCGCGCTGATGGGCGAAATCGACGGGCAGCCGCGTTTTCTGATCGAATGCTATCCGGTGCAGGATGATCCATTACGCGATCACTACGACGTTCAGCCCGGCGATATGGGCATGCACATTTTGCTGTCTCCGGCGGATAAACCCGTTTCCGGTTTCAGCTGGCAGGTCTTTTCAGCCGTGATGGAATATCTGTTCAGCCAGCCTGACGTGACGCGCGTGGTGGTTGAGCCGGACGTGCGTAACGAAAAGATCCACAAACTGAATAAGCGCGCAGGTTTCCGCTATCAGAAACAAATTCAACTGACTCATAAAACCGCGTGGCTGGCTTTCTGCCAGCGCGAAGATTTTTTGCAGGCCCGCCAGAAGGAAAAAAAAACCATGACTTCATCTCAGCTGCAATCCGGCCAGCATCTGCAACCGGAAATCTGGGCGAAAGCTAATGCCCTGCTGTTGCGCAAATGCCTGTCTGAGCTGACGCACGAACGCCTGCTCGCGCCGGTCGCGCTGCAAAACAGCGGCACCTGGACCGATTATCAGCTGGCCGTTCCGGCTTCTGAAATTGAATACCGCTTCCGTGCACGCCAGTTACCGCTGAACGACTGGATGATTGATCTCGACAGCATTCAGCGTCTGGATAACTTCACGCCGCAACCGCTGGATGCGCTGAAATTCATCATTGAATTTGCCGGTCAGATTGGTATTTCACAGGCGATGTTGCCGACCTACATGGAAGAAATCAGCAGCACGCTTTACAGCAGCGCGTACAAACTGGCGAACAATCACACGACCGCAAAACAACTTTCTGAAGCTGATTTCCAGACGGTGGAAACCAGCATGACCGAAGGCCATCCGAGTTTTATCGCCAACAATGGCCGTATCGGTTTTGATGCCGGTGACTACGTGCGTTATGCCCCGGAAGCGGCAAATCCGCTGCAACTGGTCTGGGTCGCGGTGCATCACGACAAAGCTCATTTCGCCAGCGTGGAAGGTTTGCCTTACGAAAAACTGATCGCCGAAGAACTGGGCGATGCGCAGATTTGCGCGTTCACACAGCATCTGGTCGATAAAGGTGTGGATCCGAAAAACTACTACTTCATGCCGGTGCATCCGTGGCAATGGCAGAATAAATTACTGACGGTATTTGCGCCGGACATCGCCCGCCAGTTCCTGATTTACCTCGGTGAAGGCGAAGATAATTATCTCGCGCAGCAATCAATCCGCACCTTCTATAACGCCAGCCGCCCGAAAGCCCGCTATGTGAAAACCGCGCTGTCGATTCTGAATATGGGCTTCATGCGCGGCCTTTCGCCGTATTACATGGCGACCACGCCGGGCATCAACGAATGGCTGGCGGAGCTGGTCGAAAACGATTCCTACCTGCAATCCACCGGCTTCAGCATTCTTCAGGAAGTGGCTTCACTGGGTTATCACAACCACTATTTCGAAGAAGCGATTAAGGGCGACAGCGCGTATAAAAAAATGTTTGCCGCGCTGTGGCGTCAGAACCCGGTGGCTCAGTTGCAACCGAACCAGCGTCTGATGACCATGGCCGCGCTTTTACATACCGACAAACACGGCGACGCCCTGATTGTTGAGATGATCAAATCCTCAGGTCTGGCGACCGGCGACTGGCTAAAGCGTTACATGCACGCTTACCTCAGCCCGCTGTTGCACTGTTTTTATCAGTACGATCTGGTCTTTATGCCGCACGGCGAAAACCTGATCCTGCGTTTCGAAAACAACATTCCGGTTAACGCTTTTATGAAAGATATCGCGGAAGAAATTGCCGTGATGAACCCGGATGCGCATCTGCCGGAAAAAGCCAAACGACTGGCCGTTGACGTGCCGGAAGAGCTGAAAATCCTGTCGATCTTCACCGACGTGTTTGCGGGTGTGTTCCGTTTTATCGCCCGTATCCTGGAAGAAAACGGCAATTATCCGGCCGGTCAGTTCTGGCAGGTGGTGGCGGAAGTCGTCCGCGATTACCAGATTCAGTATCCGGAGCTGGCAGAGAAATTTGCCCGTTACGACATGTTTGGCGCCGAGTTCACGCATTCCTGCCTGAACCGTCTGCAACTGGCGAATAACCAGCAGATGATCAACCTGTCGGATCCGGCGCAAAACCTCAAGTTTGCCGGGACGCTGGAAAACCCGATTGCGGCCTATGCGAATAAATACTGAGTCCCGCACGTAAGCACGTTTTTTAGCGCGGCCTGAGAGGGTCGCGCTTTTCTGATTTTTGAGCAATGGAGAAGTCTTGCTATGTCGTCCGTTTCTGAACCCGCCTCTCAGCTGAGCTGGCGTCAGTGGCTGTTTCCGCTGTCGCTGGTGATGTTCGAATTCGCCACCTATATTGCCCACGATATGATTCAGCCGGGTATGCTGCAGGTGATCAGCGACTTCAGCGCCAGCGCCGACTGGGTTTCCACCTCGCTAACCGCCTATTTGTGTGGCGGAATTCTTCTGCAATGGCTGCTCGGGCCGCTCTCTGACCGGCTGGGGCGCCGGCCGGTTTTGCTGACGGGCGTGGCCTTTTTCACCGTCACCTGCTTTCTCACGGTATTCACGCAAAGCATCGAACAATTTATTCTGATGCGTTTTTTACAGGGCATGAGTCTGTGCTTTATCGGCGCGGTAGGTTACGCCGCCATTCAGGAAGCGTTCAGCGAAGCCCTGAGCGTAAAGCTGATGGCGCTGATGGCCAATATCACGCTGATCGCGCCCCTGCTCGGGCCGCTGGCGGGTGCGGCGTTCATTCACTACGCGCCGTGGAAAGCGATGTTTGCGCTTTTTGCGCTGATCTCCGCACTGTCATTCTGGGGCCTGTGGCGCAGCATGCCGGAAACGGCGTCAGGTCGTGACGGGCGTTTCTCGATGCGCCGCTTACTGGCGGATTACCGCGAAGTGTTCACCAATACTGGCGTGGTCACCGGCTCGTTATCGATCGGGTTGATCACGTTGCCGCTGCTGGCCTGGGTGGCGCAGTCGCCGGTGTTGCTTATTCAGGACGCGGGTATGACGCCGTTACAATACGGCTGGCTTCAGGTTCCGGTATTCACAGGGCTTATCACCGGCAACGTTGCGCTGAGTAAACTCAGTGGCAAAGTGCATATCCGCACGCCGGTCTGGCTGGGAATTTTGCCGATTGTGCTCGGGCTTTGCATCAGCGCTTATGCGGCGCTGTTTATGGTGCATGCCTGGTATTGGATAACGGCGGGGCTGAGCCTGTATGCGCTGGGCTCGGGGCTGGTCAATGCCGGGCTTTACCGGCTGACGCTGTTCTCCAGCCCGACGGGCAAAGGCACGGTAGCGGCGGCCCTCGGGCTGATCACCATTGTGGTTTTTGCGACAGGGATTGAACTGGCGAAACAACTTTATTTCGCACAGGGCTACGGCATTTTCATGCTGGCTGGTTTGCTGTCCGGTACAGCGGGAACACTGCTGATTGCGCTGTTTCTGAAACGCGCGGTAAAAGCAGGATAACAAATACAAAAGAGGCTGAGTATTTGCTCAGCCTCTTTCATCTGTCCGATATTTGACGCTTACTTTTTCGGGAAAAGCTCTTTGCGGGAATACGGCTCCGGTTCACCCGGTTTGCGCGTTTTCAGCAATTTCAGGATCCAGGTGTATTGCTCAGGGTTAGGCCCGACCAGCAATTCCACCTCTTCATTCATACGTCGTGCAATCTGGATATCGTCAGCCGTCGCCAGGTCATCCATCGGTGGCCGCACAAAAATGTCCAGACGTTGCTCTTTGCCGTTATACACCGGGAAAAGCGGAACAATCTGCGCGCGGCAGACTTTCATCAGACGCCCTACCGCAGGCAAAGTCGCCTTGTAGGTTCCAAAGAAATCAACGAATTCGCTATGTTCCGCGCCGTGATCCTGATCCGGCAGATAATATCCCCAGTAACCCTGACGCACGGAGCTGATGAACGGTTTGATCCCGTCATTTCGGGCATGCAAACGCCCGCCATAGCGGCGACGCACGCTGTTCCACAGATAATCCGTCAGCGGATTTTTCTGGTTATGGAACATGGCGGCCATAGGCTGACCACTGGCCGCCATCAGCATCGCCGGGATATCCACAGCCCAGCCGTGTGGCACCAAAAAAATCACATTTTTGCCTTCGCGCTGCATCTGGTCGACAATTTCTTTGCCGTGCCAGTGGATACGCTGGGTGATTTTTTTGGGGTCACGGAGTGCCAGCTCCGCCATCATCACCATTGACTGCGGCGCGGTAGCAAACATTTCGTCAATGATATGTTCGCGCTCCGCTTCCGGCGTTTCAGGGAGGCAATACAGCAGGTTGATTTGCGCGCGACGACGTGCGCCTTTGGCAAACTTTCCGGCCAGACGGCCCAGACTGCCTAAAATCGGATCGCGGACTTTCGCGGGCAGATAAGCCATACCGGCCATCGCTCCGACGCCCAGCCAGACGCCCCAGTAGCGCGGATGGTAAAAGGCTTTCTGAAATTGCGGAATAAATTCTACGGATGATCGTTTTTCTTTTTCTGGCTGCATGCTCAGGCTCTTATGACAAATTCTGGTTCAATGATAAGTGCCGTGAGTTATTTTGCAATAAATCACGGCAGCGAATCAGTAAAACCTGAGGTTCAGTCCAGCTTCAGCTGAGGGACGACTTCGCGGACGGTTGCCAGGTAAGTACTGCGATCTTTACCTGTCAGCCCTTCTGTACGAGGCAATTTGGCAGTCAGAGGATTGACGGCCAGCTGGTTAATCCACATTTCGAAATGCAGATGCGGGCCGGTTGAACGGCCGGTATTACCGGAAAGCGCAATGCGGTCGCCACGTTTCACTTTCTGGCCCGGTTTCACCAGCAGTTTGCGCAGGTGCATATAACGGGTCATGTACTGGCGACCATGACGGATAGCGACATAGTTACCGGCCGCACCCCCGTTTTTCGCGACCACCACTTCGCCGTCGCCCACCGCAAGCACCGGCGTGCCGACAGGCACCGCAAAATCGACACCACGGTGTGGCGCCACGCGGCCCGTGACCGGATTCAGACGACGCGGGTTAAAGTTAGAGGAAACACGATACTGTTTACCGGTCGGGAAACGCAGGAAACCTTTCGCCAGCCCGCTGCCGGTGCGGTCGTAGAATTTACCGTCTTCGGCACGCACGGCGTAATAATCTTTGCCGCCGGAGCGCATATGCACAGCCTGCAATTCGCTCTGCTCGTTTTTCCCTTCCAGCACTTCATGGGACATCAGTACCGCGAAATCATCGCCTTTCTGCAATTTACGGAAATCGAGCTGCCACTGGAGCGCTTTGATAACCGCGCTGACTTCACCGCTGGTGAGCCCGGCCGCTTTGGCGCTGGTCACGAAACTGCCGTTCAGCGTGCCTTTAATGACCGAGTCTTTCCACTCGCCTTTCAGGGTTTCCAGTGAAGATTTGAAGGTATTGCCGGAGCGGTCAAATGTGTACGTTTCGCGGCGGGATTTCTCCCACGTCAGGCGCTGTAAATCGCCCGCATCGTTTAACGTCCATGACAATTGCTGGCCGATTTTCAGGTTACGCAAATCACGGTTAGCGTCCGAAAGCGCAGCAATTTCAGACATATCAATACCGTACTGATTCAGAATGCTGCTGAGGGTATCGCCGGTAGAAACCACGTATTCATGAACGCCCGCTTCGTTCGCGGTTTTATCGTCCAGATCGTCCTGAGGAATATCATCGTCAGCCGGAGGCGACTGATCGATAGGTTCACTGGCTTCGGGAAGCAGCGAACGCAATTGCTGGTTATCTAACGTGATGTTTTTAACCAGCGGTTTGGTGTCGGAAAGGTCATTGTCCGGGTGATAGGCTAACGGTTTCCAGACGGCGACGGCCAGTGTGACGACGGTCAGCGACCCCAGCATAATGCGGTGGGGCCGTGGAAGGTTGCTATACGCCAGAGCGATAGATCGGGCTATCAGCTGCACTTAAATTCTGTCCTTTTAGCTTACTTCAGGCAGCTCAAATACTGGTTCGTCAGCTGTGACAGGAAGTTCACGTAGCTGTCCGCGCCCAGTACAATGCCGCTCCCCAGCGGATCCAATGTGCCCATACGCACTTTTGTTCCCTGGGCAACAGCCGTTATGACGGCCGGCCTGAATTGTGGCTCAGCAAAAACGCAGGTCGCTTTTTGCTCAACCAACTGTGTTCGAATGAGATGTAAACGCTGTGCGCCAGGTTGTATTTCGGGATTGATCGTGAAGTGACCAAGTGGCGAAAGGCCGAAGTGTTTTTCAAAGTAGCCATAGGCATCGTGAAAAACAAAATATCCCTTACCCTGAACAGGTTGCAGAATACTACCAAGGTTTTTGTCAGCTTTTGTCAAGCCCTCTTCAAAATGCGACAAATTTGCATCTAATTGTTGCTTTTTCTGCGGCACGAGCTGCACGAGTTTGTTATGGATGACAATGGCGGTCTCACGGGCGATTTCCGGCGACAGCCAGACGTGCATATTGTATTCGCCGTGATGATGGTCCCCGTCGTCATGATCGTGGTCATGTTCATCATCATCGCTGCCTTTGATCAGCATCGGTTTCACCGCCGGAAGCGCGGCGATTTCCACCTGACGGTTCGGCGGCAACTGCGCGACCGATTTGGTCATAAACGCTTCCATTTCCGGCCCCACCCACACCACCAGATCCGCGGTCCGCATACGCTGAATATCCGAAGGTCGCAGCGCAAAATCATGCGGCGACGCGCCATCCGGCAATAATACATCGGTCGGCATTACGCCGTCGGCAATGGCGGCGGCAATAAATCCCAGCGGACGAACGGAGGCCAGAACGGCGGCCTGAGCGCTGTAAACCGCACCGGAACTGAGGATTGCGGCTGCCAGTAACATCCGTTTAACGCTTTTTTTCTGTATCATGCGGGGTGAACTCATCTTCGTGTTGGGGGAAAACTGGTTATTTTTCGCGAAACGCAATATTATAACATCCGATTTGTTCTGCAAGACCCTATGACATGCCCACATTAGCTACGCTTCAAAATATCTCGGTAACTTTCGGTTCTCGCCGCGTGCTGTCCAACATATCGCTGAGCCTGCAACCCGGAAAAATACTGACCCTGCTTGGCCCGAATGGCGCAGGGAAATCAACGTTAGTGCGCGTTGTGCTTGGCCTGATTGCGCCAACAGAAGGCACGATGACCTGCGAGCCGGGTTTACGGATCGGCTACGTTCCGCAAAAAATTCATCTTGATCCGACGATGCCGCTGACCGTCAGTCGGTTTATGCGCCTGAAACCGGGCGTGAAGAAAAGCGACATTTTGCCTGCGCTGAAGCGCGTTCAGGCGGCGCACCTTCTCGATCAGCCGATGCAAAAACTGTCCGGCGGTGAAAACCAGCGCGTTTTACTGGCGCGTGCGCTTCTGAACAGCCCGCAGCTTCTGGTGCTAGATGAACCGACGCAAGGTGTGGACGTCAACGGCCAGGTTGCGCTGTACAACCTTATCGACAACCTGCGCTGTGAGCTTGGCTGCGCCGTCCTGATGGTGTCGCACGACCTGCATCTGGTGATGGCGAAAACCGACGAGGTTTTGTGCCTGAATCAGCATATTTGCTGTTCCGGCTCGCCGGAAGTGGTGTCCACGCATCCTGAATTTATTGCCATGTTCGGCAACCGGGGCGCGGAGCAACTGGCGATTTACCGCCACAACCATAATCATCGCCACGACTTAAAAGGGAAGATTATTTTGCGCAACACCGGAGGTCGTGACGCATGATCGCGCTGTTATTACCCGGCTGGATCGCCGGTGTTTTGCTGGCGATTGCCGCCGGTCCGCTGGGCTCTTTCGTCGTCTGGCGCCGTATGTCCTATTTCGGCGATACGCTGGCTCACGCATCCCTGCTCGGCGTCGCATTTGGGCTGCTGCTCAACGTTAATCCATTTTACACCGTCATTGCTGTGACTTTACTGCTGGCAGTTTTACTCGTGGCGCTGGAACGCAAACCGCATCTGGCCGTCGATACCCTGCTGGGGATTATGGCGCACAGCGCATTATCACTCGGTCTGGTGGTGGTCAGCCTGATGTCCGGCGTTCGCGTCGATCTGATGGCGTATCTGTTCGGTGATTTGCTCTCGGTAACGTACAGCGATATCTGGATGATTGCCGCCGGCGTTACCATCGTGATTGCGGTACTTTGCTGGCAATGGCGGGCGTTACTGTCCATGACCATCAGCCCGGAACTGGCGCATGTCGATGGCGTAAACCTGCAACGTTCGCGGATTATTCTGATGCTGGTCACAGCGCTGACAATTGGTCTGGCGATGAAGTTTGTCGGTGCGCTGATCATCACGTCGCTGCTGATTATTCCTGCCGCCACGGCGCGCCGCTTTGCGAAAACGCCGGAACAGATGGCGTCAGTCGCCATTGTGATTGGCATTGTTGCCGTCACCGCGGGGCTTACGTTTTCGGCTTTCTACGACACACCGGCGGGCCCGTCCGTGGTGCTTTCCGCCGCCGTGCTGTTTATGCTCAGCCTCGGCAAAAAGCAGATTGCCTGACGGTAACATCATTGCAGAAACGCCTGTAAAAACGGACGCCCTGAGCGTCCGTTTTCATTTGTATCTTCTTTATTATTCTTTTTGCGCCCTCGCCGCCTGCCTCGCCTGACGCCAGTGCAGCACCGGCGACACCGTCAGTCCGTGGATCACCACGCTGGCAACAATCACCGTAAAGGCAATGTTGGTCATGTAATTGGCTTCTGCGCCGTGCAGTCCGTGCGTCCAGGCGTAAGCGATGTAATTCATACTGCCGATCCCACGGATACCAAACCAGCCAATCATCAGCCGCCGTCCGTGCGGCACACGGATGCCAAGCGTCGTGAGATAAACGGCCAGCGGACGGACAACGATAAACAAAATCGCGGCGATCAGCAGGCCCATTGGTTCCCAGTGTTCCGCCAGCGTAATCCCCAGCACCATCACAATCCCGGCGGCAAACAGCCGTTCGATGGTATCGCCGAATGAGAGTGCATCGCCAACCATCAGCCCGATAGAATTTTGCGGCATTTCCGCCTGCATATTGTGGCGCTGATGCGGATTCACCATCCCTTCCGCTGGCGGTGGACGCCGCCCTTCTTCCAGATCTTCCGGCGGATGCAGCGACACCACGCGCACCTCGGCGCTGCGCAAACCGACACCCGCTGCAAAAGCCGCCAGAAATCCGGACGCATCAAGGCTTTGCGCGGCGGCATAACTCAGCGCAATCAGCGCCAGCGCAAGAAAATCACTCGGCGCAACCGTGCGCTGTCTGCTGTGAAAACGTGTGGCGCTCAGCCCGACCAGTTTCCCCATCGCAAAACCAATCCCCAGCCCGCCGAGCAGTGCCCAGACAACATCGCGCCACGCCCAGTGCCAGATGGCTTCTGATGACAACCCTTCGTGCGCGGTAAACAGCATTAACGCCAGCATCAGAACCGGCAACGCCGAGCCGTCATTCATTCCTGCTTCGCTCGACAATGCAACCCGCAGGCCGTCATCATCATTCGCATCGTTGACCGCAATCATGCTCGCCAGAACCGGATCCGTCGGCGCGATAATCGCCCCCAACGCCAGCGCCAGTGGCCAGGAAATTCCGGTGATATAATGCGTAATCACGGTCACGCATAACACCGTCAGCAGCATCGCCGGGAACGCCAGCACCGCGCCGACGCGCCAGCTTTGCGAACGGAAAGGCAACCGGAGCTTGAGGCCGGTAATAAAGAGCGAAGCCGCCATCGCGATTTCAGTAAAGCGCGCGGTGAGCGTTGAATACGCTACCAGATCGACATGAAGTAAATCTAAAACCCAGGGGCCGCAGACAATCCCCGCCGCCAGATACAATCCAAAAGTCGTCACCGGTCCGCGGGAAATCCATCCCGACGCCAGTGACATAATCAAGAGCAATCCTCCGACTGCCGCTGTCCAACCTAAAAATCCCATGCGTAACCCATAATAAGTATTAATCTCTTAAGCTTAGTACATGTCATCAACTGGGTGATTTTTCAGATAAAGTGCATCGGGCACAAATCGCGCGGCGCGTCTGTTACCTGTACGCTAAAATGAATTTTTATCCTGAATTAAGGTTGCACTGAAATTGATTAAATACAGCGTGTTATACCCAAACATTGAAAACGGCTACTTTGATCACGATTACTATCGCGACGTGCATCTGCCGCTGATCAAAAGCCGTATGGGTGAATATTGTCATTCTTACTCTATCGATAAAATCCAGGCGGGCGCACCTGCTGATACCCCGTTCATCGCTGCCTGCCATATTTACTGCCATTCGATGGAAGATTTCGCTAAAGGCATGGAGGGAAATGTGGAGGATTTCGTGGCAGACGTGGCGAACTTTACCAATATCGAAGCGGTGAAGATGATTTTTGACGTGGTTGTCTGACCGGCATTTTTTCATCACATAAAACGCTTCGCGCCGTCAACTTTATCGATAAAACAATAAGTCAGAATAGAGGTTACACCTTGTAAAACTTTATTCTGCTTATTAAGGTTTTTTTGCGGGCTGCGCGCTATTTTATCCGGTGTTATTGACTACGATTAAATAACCTAATCACCGTATGAAAGCACCATCATGGATACAAAATCGCGGCGTCAGCTCACTGTATTAAGAAAACAAAGTAAGAAGGAACACGAAGAACTGCTGGCAGACCCCGCTGACTGCGAGCAGGAGAAGACTTTCGGTCAGCGCATGGCCGATGCAATTACCGGCGGTATCGCTACCTGGACTTTCATACTCATCCAGACTGCTATTATCATCGGCTGGACGACTTATAATATTGCGATTAAAAAAACTGGATTCGATCCCTACCCGTTCGTTTTATTAAACCTGTTCCTGTCATTCCAGGCGGCATATACGGCTCCGGCAATTATGATGAGCCAGAAACGCCAGAATATTAACGACAGTCGCCGCGCCGAAATGGAATCCAACGTCAACGTTAAAACTGACCTTGAACTCTATGCGCTGCATGAAAAAATAGATGCAATGAAAGATATTGAAATCGCCGAATTAAAGAACAGTATCCGCGAATTAATGGAAGAGTTACGCAAAATGCCTTCCACAGTCCCTAAAAGTGCCTGACCCTTTTTACTGATAAAGACGGTCAGAGTGGCCGTCTTTATGATCGTTTTAACGCACTTTTCTTCAGCAGAAATTACTTCGTCAGCAACCGTTTGATAGGAGCACTCGGTTCGCGCCTGATGGTATGTAAAAATACCTGCGCCTTGTCGTTGACTGCATACTCCGCCGTCACACCAAAATCCTGCACCATGGCCCACTTTTCAAACATCTCAGGGTCACTTTCACGCATAAACCATAGCATTCTGATTGCCGTTACGGCCACCTGAGGAATTTGTGTCACTGTGCCGTTTATCCACTTGTTTAAAGTGCTGCGTGGCAACCCCAGCAGAATACACAACGCGGGTTGTTCGATTCCCAGCCGCTGAACATAGTCCAGGAAGTCATTTGCGTTATCTGCCATCCACTTATCTCCCGTTTTATAAACCCCGAACATTGTACAAGAATCCCGTAGATATTTCATCCCGTCGCTATTCGCTACGAAAATTCCTATTTTTTTACATTTCAGATACGCCGATTTGTGTCCACTAGCTACAAATAAGCGCGCTAAGTGAAACATCTTCATGTAGCGCTATAACTTTACGTTTCTTGACATAAGTCAAATGACCGGTGAATGCGTGAAGCAAGTCACATTCACGGCATGTATGATTTTCGAAAAGAGACAAAAACAGCGTTCTGATAACGCTTCTTATTTGTCGCTAACAGATACTTATTTCAATGTCGGAAAAAACTCATGAACGCTCAGGTAACAGAACGCAACGCACAAATCATTGCTGCTTACACAGCAGGGAACATTAATAAAACGGAATTGGCGCGATACTTTGGTGTGTCCGCTTCTACAGTACGGAGAGTTCTGGCGGGAATTGTGATGGGAATGACTGCAGCCTCAGCTGCACATGCTGATGCAACACAAGACTTCCAACAATTAATTTCAAGTAAAGGCGTGAATTCCCCTCAGGTAATAGAGTACTGGGGCACGCTTGACCGGACTGCGCAGGAAAATATTATCGCCAAATTTCCTTGGTTAAAAACTGATGCGTTATATCAGGTCAATCAAACACCCGTTCTGACACCACAGGCCATACAGCAAATTGCGCCGCCAAAAAACCCGGCGGTTCCGGCGCAGATCCCACAACTGATACCGCAGGCCACTCCGCAACTCACCCCGACAAAAATCCCGGCGGTTCCGGCGCAGATTGTGCAACTGACACCGCAGGCCACACCGCAATTCACCCCGACAAAAAACCCGGCGGTTCCGGCGCAGATCGTGCAACTGACACCACAGGCCACACCGCTACTCGCACCGACAAAAATCCCGGTGGTTCCGGCGCAGATCGTGCAACTGATACCACAGGCCACACCGCTACTCGCACCGACAAAAATCCCGACGGTTCCGGCGCAGATCGTGCAACTGACACCGCAGGCCACACCGCTACTCGCACCAACAAAAATCCCGGCGGTTCCGGCGCAGATCGTGCAACTGACACCACAGGCTGCCCCGAACGCTGCCAACTATGATGTTCACCAGCAGGATGACCTGAGAATTAAATTTGCCCAGGCAAGAGAATTCCAGGCTCACGCTGCCCGGTACAATGTTGTTATCCCGGAAACCTTTGAAGGTCGCGCCAATGCCGCGCATGAGCGTGTTCTGACCCGCTTAAAATATAACGCCGTAACTCAGGGACAAGCCGAACAGGCTCAGGCTGCCCTGACGGCTGACAAATACGACGTTAAGCAGCGCCAGCAGGATGACCTGAGAATTAAATTTGCCCAGGCCAGAGAATTCAAGGTTCACGCTGACCGGTACAACAGTGTCCCGGATACTCAGACTGACGAAGCACAAGCAAGACAGCGGCTGTTAACTGATAACAAATATGCAGGCGCTTTAGAGAAACAAGGTCAGTACGCCCATGATGCCAAGCAAGATAATTCCATCGAGGCGAATACTCTTGGTTTGCAACATGACCAAAAGCTGAATCAAGAAAATGCTGATGAAATTCATGGGCAAGAATTAGCTCAGGCAAATCGTGAGCGTACAGCACAACAGCACGTCGCTTTGCTATCTGCGGTGACTGATGATGCCGCGCAAACCGACAAAAATGTTCTAAAGGTTGCTGAAGGAACGGCGAAGGTTCTGGACCAGCAAACTAATGAACATGCTCAACGTATGTTGTCAGCCCGCAATGAAGCTATCGAGCAGAATGCATCCGACAAAGATACTGTACAGCAAGTCACTTCAACACCTGCTCAACAACCGGTGGTCAAACAAGAAGTTCGCTCAACGTATTACGACAAGGAGATCACCGCGCTTAATGATGAAGCCGGGCAGGCTCACGCGGAAGTACTAGCCGAATCACACAGTCGCGCGGTAGGTGACGCTAATACGCTGGATCAGGCGAACGACTACACCAATAAGAAATTCTCTGACCTGAAATCTCAGGTTGATGACAACAAAAAAGATGCCGCAGCAGGATCTGCCTCTGCACTGGCCGCTACCGGTATCCCACAAGTCACGGATTCACAGCATTTCGCCCTAGGTGCTGGCGCGGGTTCTTATAACGGCGAAAGCTCAGTTGCAGTTGGATTCTCCGCCCGTGTGAATGATCACGTCGTTACCAAGACAGCGGTAACAGGTGATACACAGCAGAACTTTGGTGTTTCTGCCGGTGTTTCTTACGGTTGGTAAAAGAGTGATTCTGGCAGTCTGCGGGCTGCCTTTTCTGAAATCACTGACAATAAGAAGTACTCACACGGTCAGGTTTATTACGGGGGATAATATGATAATTGAAATTGAAAACTGCAGCTGGTTTGAACATGCAGAATTCTTATACGCGGGTAAAACTCCACTAAGTCACGGGAGCGATCTTTGATGAAAACATTACTTATCACTTTGACTCTGTTACTCGCCGGCTGCACCACCCAGGCATCCAGAATGGCGGACTGTCAGTCGCAAGGCATATCTAAAGACACCTGTTATATGGCGGAACAGAACCGTCAGACCGCAAATCAGAGTGCAGCGCTGAAGCAGGCGATGGAAAACTCGGCGAAGCAATATGCTCAGGCCACTAAGAAAATTGTGCATGCCCGCATTAAGGGGATAGATGTCAAAATCTTTCCCGCAGATAAACAAGGGTACATCGAAGGGACTGCCGCATACCTTGATGAAGATAATGCGGATGCTCAGGTTTATCGCAAAGGTATTTTCACAGCGATTTATTACAAGCGTACCCATAAGCTGGTTTTAATGCGTAACGGACAGATTTACGGAAGGACGCCGATATGAAAAAACACCACACCGACCAGTTCAAACATCTTGCGCCCGAGCAGCAGTTTACTTGCCTGAAAATGTTGCAACGTGTTGAAGAAACACCCTTGTCTCACGGTGTCACTGGCGTTGCGGTGTCGGTGATAATGAAAGATGGTCATACCGCCACACTCAGTAAATTCATCGCTCAACCGGATGAAGTCTCAGTACTGGTCAGCTGGGAAAAAGAAAGAGAATAATGCACTCTGACTACCTTTTATATGCCCCCCTCCGCCTGCCAAAACCGCACTTCTATCCTAGTATGTAGACGTGCGAAATACGCCTTGCCTGCATCATTGCCCTAATTAATTGACGAGCCTGTTCAAAAATTTGCGTTTGTAACTCATGCGTTTTGGGCGGACGATGAACTCTCTTACTCATGACAGGCGCAGGAGTAAAAGTGGGATTTTTAAGTGAATTTTTCGCCCGTATCACCGGCGCTAAAACCAGTCCGGCTACGGTAAAAACATCACCTCAACAGGAGTTTAAAATGGCAAAAGTACTGGTTCTTTATCATTCTATGTACGGTCATATTGAAACAATGGCGCAGAGTGTTGCTGAAGGCGCACGCAGCGTTCCAGGTGTTGAAGTCACGATAAAACGCGTTCCTGAAACGATGCCGGAAGAAGCCTTTAAGGCTGCCGGTGGCAAAACCGGTCAGACCGCGGAAGTCGCCTCCCCCGCAGAACTTGGCGATTACGATGCCATCATTTTCGGCACACCAACCCGCTTTGGCAACATGACCGGCCAGATGCGCACTTTCCTCGATCAAACGGGCGGCCTGTGGGCCAAAGGCGCACTGGCAGGCAAAGTCGCCAGCGTATTCAGTTCCACCGGCACCGGCGGCGGCCAGGAAATGACCATCACCTCCACCTGGACCACACTTGCTCATCACGGCATGATCATCGTGCCAATCGGCTACACCACCCCTGAATTGTTCGATATTTCACAGGTCCGCGGCGGGACGCCTTATGGCGCGACCACTATCGCCGGTGGCGACGGTTCACGTCAGCCAAGTGCAGAAGAGCTGCGGATTTCCGTGCATCAGGGTAAACACGTGGCGACCATTGTCAGTAAACTGGTCAGTTAAATAAACGCATAAGATAAGGCGCAGAAGTGTGCGCCTTTCATTCCTTTTCGTAAGCACCTCATCACAAGCTCCTCATCACAAGTTCCTTTAGTAGGTTCAGCACTCTTTCCACGACTAAAAAAAACGGCCCTTGCGGACCGTTTTGTCTTGAGCGGAGATTACGCCGGTTTTACTTATTTACCACGCGATGCAATGATGTTTTCTGCAACATTGCGCGGTGCTTCGGCATAGTGATTGAACTCCATGCTGTAGGTTGCACGACCTTGCGACATCGACCGCAAAACGGTGGAATAACCGAACATTTCCGACAGAGGAACTTCGGCTTTGATAATTTTCCCACCACCGCCCGCAATCTCCTCCATGCCCTGCACCGTACCGCGACGCGACGACAAATCGCCCATCACGCCACCGGCGTACTCTTCCGGGGTTTCCACTTCGACTTTCATCATCGGCTCGAGGATAACCGGATCTGCCCGTTTAGCTGCTTCTTTGAAACCAAAGATGGCCGCCATTTTGAACGCCATTTCCGAAGAATCGACCTCGTGGTATGAACCGAACGTCAGCGTCACTTTGACATCGACCACCGGATAACCGGCCAGAATGCCGTTGTTCAGCGCTTCCGTGACCCCTTTTTCTACAGCGGGGATATAGTCGCGCGGCACCACGCCACCTTTAGTCGCATCGACAAACTCAAACCCCGTGCCTGCCGGCAACGGTTCGAGCGTGAAGACCACATGACCGTACTGACCTTTACCGCCAGACTGACGCACAAATTTCCCTTCCACATCTTTCACCGTTTTGCGCACCGTCTCGCGGTACGTGACCTGCGGTTTACCGATGTTGGCTTCCACGCCGAACTCACGTTTCATGCGGTCAACGATAATCTCAAGATGCAGTTCGCCCATTCCGGAAATGATCGTCTGGCCGGATTCCTCATCAGTCCGGATGCGGAACGACGGGTCTTCTGATGCCAGTCGTGACAGCGCGATGCCCATTTTTTCCTGGTCAGCCTTAGTCTTCGGCTCGATGGCTTGCGAAATCACCGGATCCGGGAATTCCATACGCACCAGCGTAATAATGTCACTCGGGTCGCACAGCGTTTCACCGGTGGTGACATCTTTCAGGCCCACACAGGCCGCGATATCACCGGCACGGATTTCATCTATCTCGATGCGGTCGTTGGCATGCATCTGCACGATACGCCCGATGCGTTCTTTCTTGCCGCGCACCGGGTTGTAGACGCTGTCGCCTTTTTTCAGCACGCCGGAATAAACACGGACAAACGTCAGCTGGCCGACATAGGGGTCAGTCATCAGTTTGAACGCCAGCGCCGAGAACTTCTCGTTATCGTCGGAATGACGGAACACTTCGTTGCCATCCTCGTCCGTACCGGCAACCGGCGGAATATCCAGCGGAGACGGCATCAGTTCAATCACAGCATCAAGCATGCGCTGCACGCCTTTATTCTTGAACGCGCTGCCACACAGCATCGGCTGGATTTCCCCGGCGATGGTGCGCAGACGCAGACCTTGGGTAATTTCATCCTCCGTCAGCGTGCCTTCTTCAAGATATTTATCCATCAGCGCGTCGTTGGCTTCCGCAGCAGCCGAGACCATTTTCTCGCGCCACTCTTCCGCCAGCGCCTGCAACTCTGCCGGGATCGCTTCATAGGTAAAGGTCATACCTTGTGTCGCGTCGTCCCACAAAATGGCGCGCATTTTGCGCAAATCCACCACGCCGGTGAAATGCTCTTCTTTACCAATCGGAATAACAATCGGTACCGGATTGGCTTTCAGGCGGTCCACCATCATCTGGCGGACACGAAAGAAATCTGCGCCCTGGCGGTCCATTTTGTTGACGAACGCCAGACGCGGCACTTTGTATTTGTTGGCCTGACGCCAGACAGTTTCAGACTGCGGTTGCACGCCGCCCACGGCGTCATACACCATGACCGCACCGTCGAGAACGCGCATGGAACGTTCCACTTCAATAGTGAAATCCACGTGCCCCGGCGTGTCGATAATATTAATGCGATGCTCATCGAACGAGTGATCCATCCCGCGCCAGAAACAGGTGACAGCAGCAGACGTGATGGTAATACCGCGCTCCTGCTCCTGAGCCATCCAGTCTGTGGTCGCACCGCCGTCATGCACTTCTCCCAGCTTATGGTTCATGCCGGTATAGAAAAGAATACGCTCGGTGGTGGTGGTTTTACCTGCGTCGATGTGTGCTGAGATACCGATATTGCGGTAGCGCTCGATTGGCGTTTTGCGAGCCATATAACGTCCTTACTGGTTGATGGCTAAGTTGGCGGAGAGTGGTTTTCACGTCCCGTCACAAAGTAATGAGTACTAAACTTCTTAGTGCGGAGAGTATACTACAATTGTACGTGTATATTCGTACAATTAATTTATTCTATCGATGAAATTGGTCAGAGGCCGTCGCGTTGTACAGCAGCAGAGGGATAGGCTATATTGCGCGGCCGCGTTAACACACGTCTAAGTAAGGAAAGTCCGATGATAGCCAACCACCCTGAACGCGAGCAGATCCGTCTCGAAAATGTGCTGACTGCGCTGGGAAATCCGCTACGTCTGGCGGTGATCCGCACCTTAGCGAAAGGCGGTGAACACCCGTGCGGCACCCTTTTGCAGGGCTTATCGAAATCGACGCTGACTCACCACTGGCGCGTGTTGCGTGACAGCGGCGTGATCTGGCAGCGCCCGGACGGACGCGCTAACTTACTTTCCCTGCGCCGTGAGGATCTGGACGCCCGCTTCCCCGGCCTGCTCGATTGTCTGCTCAGCGCCATCGAATCCGACGGCATTACCGTCGAATCCACGCAAAAACACATCTCCGAGCAACACCTTTAATCTCCGGCCAGCTGCTTTCTGACCAGCTGACAAAACGTACTTATTATAGACGATGCATGGCTGTCTTCCCGCCGTGCGAGATATAACGGCGCGCTGAGCCGCGTACTGGCATCCAGCGGCAAAAACACCACGCCGTCGCCACCGAGCCGCGTCATGGACGCCGGAACAATCGAAATCCCCAGCCCCGCGCCGACCAGACTCAGGCACGACGTCAGCCGTGGCGCTTCCTGCACAATATGCGGGCTGAATCCGGCGCGGACATACGCCGCAAGTATCGCATCGTACAACCCCTGCCCGGCGCGGCGACGGTAAAGCACAAAGGGTTCGTTGCTCAGTTCTTCGAGTTTCAGCGGCTGACCGGAAACCCGCGCAGCCAGCCGGTGTCCGGCGGGAACAGCGACCCACATTGGCTCCTCCAGCACCTTTTCCATCTCCAGCTCCGGCATGTCTTTGACCGGCATGCGCACAAACGCCACGTCAAGTTGCCCGGCCACCACGGCTTCCAGCAACTCGCCGCTGCCGCTTTCCTCAAGCTGCGTGCTGACAGACGGATAAATCTCGCGATACCGGCGTAACAGCGCGGGCACAAACGTATGTAATGCCGCCGAGCTGGTGAACCCAATCCGGATGCGCCCCTGTTCGCCCTGTGCCGCGCGGCGCATCGCTGCATTCAGTTGCTCCGCCCGCGCCAGTACGGCGCGCGCTTCCTGCAACAACACCTCACCGGCTTCGGTCGGGATCACCCCGCGCGGCAAACGCTGCAATAAAGGCACGCCGAAATCCTGCTCCAGCCCCTGCAACAGGCGCGTCAATGGCGGCTGCTGAATAAACAATAGTTCGGCAGCGCGGGTAATACTGCCGGCTTCCACCACGGTGACAAAGGCGTTAAGCCGTTTCAGTTCGATCATTGCCATACTCACAGGGTATCTATCCGCGTTATTAAAGGCATTAGACATCATGTCACGACTGCGCGCATGATCCGTAACGAAATTTACGCCTCTGGCGGCTTTGAATTACATTTGAGGGAGAGTGTCGAGATGGCCGATTACACGCAGGAAAAAATCATGCTCATTACCGAAGACCAGACTGCGCCCGCACCCGATTGCGGACAACTTTTCATGGGCTTTTTCATTTTGGGTCTGACGGGCTTTGGTGGCGTACTGCCGATGGCACGGCACATGCTGGTGGATAAACGCCGCTGGCTGACCGCTGCACAATTCACCGAATTGCTCGGGCTGTGCCAGTTTTTGCCCGGCGGTAATATCATCAATTTGTCGGTCGCATTGGGGATGGAATTTCGCGGGCTGCGCGGTGCGCTTTCCGCCATTCTCGGACTTATTCTCGCGCCGACGATTTGCGTCGTGCTGCTGGGTCTGGTCTATGCGCGTTATCAGAATGAGCCGCTGGTAGAACATCTGTTCGCCGGTATGGCCGCGGCGGCGGCGGGATTACTGTTATCCACGGGACTCAAAATGCTCGCGCCGCTGTGGGGAAAATGGCTGCAACTGGCGCTGGTCGCCGCGGGCGTCATCGCCATCGCCGCGTTCCGTATCCCGATGCTGCCGGTCATGCTGGTGCTGGCACCGGTCAGTATTTTTATCTGCGCAAGGAGTAAATACTGATGGCCGTTTTACTCTCACTCGCCCTGCTGTTTACCGAGCTTTCGCTGCTGGCGTTTGGTGGCGGAAATACCATTCTCCCCGAGATGCAGCGCGCGGTTGTGGATATCCATCACTGGATGAGCGCGCAGGAATTCAGCGCCCTGTTTGCCCTGGCGCAGGCCGCGCCGGGCCCGAATATGATGATCGTGCCCCTGATTGGCTGGCAGGTTGCCGGGTGGTCCGGGCTGCTGGTTTCTTCGCTGGCAAAATTCGGCCCGTCTTCCATCGTGACAATTATCGTCATGGGCGGCTGGAAGCGTTACAAAGATAAACCGTGGCGTCAGCTTATTCAGCGCGGGCTGGTGCCGGTCACCGTCGGGCTGGTAGTCTCCAGCGGATTGTTAATCGCCAAAGCCTCCGCCACCACAATGACCCTCGCCGGTGTGATTGCGCTGTGTACCCTGATGGCGCTTAACAAACGCATTCACCCGCTGTGGGTACTGGCGGTGGGCGCGGTATTGGGGATGGTGCTGGGCTGAATTATTTTACGGGGCGCAATGCCCCTATCACCTGAGGATTTTTATTTGCGAACCCGGTCGCAATATCCAGCCCGCAAATAGGTTATTGATCGATGATTGAGTATCTATATATATCAATCATTAAGGATGATAATGAAGATCAAACCTCTGAGCCTGGCTGTTTCTGCCTTGCTACTTTCCTCCCCGCCCGTTTTCGCCAGTGAGACTCAGCCCGAACTCAGCCAGCGTGAAACCACGTTACTGACCGTTGACGGCCTGAAATTCAAAGACCTCAGTCACACCGGCAAACTTGAACCCTATGAGGACTGGCGGCTGACGCCTGAAGAACGCGCAGCGGATCTGGTAAAACGCATGACGCTTGAAGAAAAAGCCGGTGTGATGATGCACGGTTCCGCGCCAACGGGTGACAGCCCCATCGGCGCCGGTACGCATTATGATATGAAGGCGGCGGAAAAGATGATTTCCGGGGCAAAGGTCAACAGCCTGATCACCCGCCTTTCCGCTGAAGACCCGGCGCTGATGGCCGAAGAAAATAATAAATTGCAGCAGATTGCTGAAAAAACGCGGCTCGGTATTCCGGTGACTATCAGCAGTGACCCGCGTAACTCGTTTGAATATCTGACCGGCGCGAGCACGGCTTCCGGCAAATTTACCCAATGGCCGGAAACGCTCGGGCTGGCGGCCATTAATAATGAAAAAGTCACCCGCCGTTACGCCGATATTGTGCGTCAGGAGTACCTGGCCGTCGGTATTCGCGAAGCGCTTTCGCCGCAGGCGGATCTGGCAACCGAACCCCGCTGGGCGCGCATCAGCGGAACTTTTGGCGAAGACCCGGCGCGCGTGCATAACATGGTGCGCGGTTACATTGAAGGGATGCAAAACGGTGGCGATGGTCTCAATTCCGGCAGCGTCATTTCGGTGGTCAAACACTGGGTCGGTTACGGCGCAGCGGAAAACGGCTACGACAGCCACAATGTCTACGGCAAGAACGCCGTCTTCCCCGGCAATAATCTCAAAGAACATATCTACCCGTTCACCGGCGCGTTTGAAGCCAACGTCGCCAGCGTCATGCCCACCTATTCCATCCTGAAAAATGCCATGTTTGAAGGCAAACCGCTGGAACAGGTCGGTGCCGGATTCAGCCATCAGTTACTGACCGATATTCTGCGCGGGCAATACGGTTTTAAAGGCGTGATCCTCAGCGACTGGCTGATCACCAATGATTGCAGCGATGAATGCCTCAACGGTGCGCCGGAAGGAAAAGAACCGGTGCCGGGCGGCATGTCGTGGGGCGTGGAAAACCTGACGCCGCAAGAACGTTTTGTTAAAGCGGTGAAAGCCGGTGTCGATCAGTTCGGTGGCGTGACCGATTCGCAACTGCTGGTGAACGCGGTTAATGAGAAACAGCTGACAGAGCAACGTCTGGACGAATCCGTCACCCGCATTCTGGTACAGAAATTCCAGACCGGCCTGTTTGAAAATCCGTATGTGGACGCACAGAAAGCGGTGCAAACCGTGGGCCGCGAGAGCTGGCAGAAAGAAGCCGATGCGGCGCAACGTCACTCCCTGGTTTTGCTGCAAAATACCGGTGACCTGTTGCCGCTGAAAAAAGGTAAGAAAGTCTGGCTGTATGGCATTGACCCGAAAGCCGCACAGGCCGCAGGTTTCATCGTGGTGGATGCGCCCGAAAAGGCGGATATCGCGTTGATCCGCGCCCATGCGCCTTATGAGCAAACGCATAAACAGTGGTTCTTCGGCAAACGTCACCACGAAGGTTCGCTGGCCTTTACGGATGACAACGCCGATTATCAGGCCATCGTGAAAGCCAGCAAAGCAGTGCCGACCGTGGTGACGGTGTATCTCGACCGCCCGGCCATTCTCACTAACGTGAATGACAAAGCGAAAGCGGTTATCGGTAACTTCGGCGTCAGCGACGCGGTGCTGTTCAGCCGCCTCACCAGCGGTGAGGCTTACACCGGCAAGCTGCCGTTCGAGCTGCCTTCATCGATGGAAGCCGTTTTGAAACAGAAGTCGGATATGCCGCACGACAGCGAATCACCGTTGTTTGAGATTGGCTTTGGTCTCGCCCGGTAAACTGTCTTTCAACTTCCTGCCGTCCCGGCATCTGCCGGGATGGTGCTTTTGAAAACTGGCCCTGTTCCCTCCGGTTCTCCCGCACATTTGTAACAGACATCAGCCCGCAAAACTTTCCCTCTGCTCGTTAAACAAACAAAAAGGCCATTCATTTCATGCGGATAAAATGTCGCCACTTCACACTTTTTGCAGAAAGTTCACTTGAATTTGTAAAATAACAATGATAACAATTATCATTAAGTTTAACATTCGTCTCGTTTTAGTTAATCCCTGTCATTTTCTGTACAGGCGCTTTAGTACGGAACGTTGTTGGCTTTTGGGTTTACACACACGCATCAATACACTCGCATCAATTAATTACTCGATTATTTATCGGGTTATTTATAGGGACTATGAATATGTTGTTGGCTTTCCCCCTCAAACGCTCGGTGCTTCTGTGCGCTATGGCGCTGTCCGTTCCGGCAGCTTCTCTTGCAGCCGAAGATACCGTCGTTGTCAAAGCCGCGCCTGCTGATACCGCAGATGCTCCGACGCAGGGTTACAGTGCGAAAACCAGTAAAAGCGCGACCAAAACGGATCAGCCGTTAATCACTACCGGTCAGGCGGTTTCTGTGGTCACGCGTCAGCAAATGACTGACCAGAACGCCACGACCGTCAATGCGGCCCTGAACTATACGCCGGGCGTTTTCACCAACTTTGCCGGTGGTGCAACGCGTTATGACACCATCTCCCTGCGCGGTTTCCACGGCGGTGACGTCAACAACACTTTCCTTGATGGCCTGCGTATTCTGAGCGACGGCGCGACCTACAACTCCATTCAGGTTGATCCGTGGTTCCTTGAGCGTATTGATGTGGTCAAAGGCCCGTCTTCTGCGCTTTACGGCCAGAGCATCCCCGGCGGTGTGGTGATGGAAACCACCAAACGTCCGCAATTTGCTGAAGAAGGTCACTTCCAGCTTTCCGGCGGGACACAAAACACCAAAGGCGGCGCGTTCGATTACACCAATGCGCTCAGCGATACGCTGGCATTCCGTCTGACCGGTATGACCCGCAGCAGCGACACGCAGTACGATCATCAGCGCGAAGAACGTTATGCGATCTCCCCGCAACTGCTGTGGACGCCGGATGAAAACACTTCCCTGTTGCTGCGCGCGTATCTGCAAAAAGATCCGTCCGGCGGTTATCACGCCGCCGTTCCGGCCGACGGCAGCCTGTATGGCCAGAAACTGAGCCGTGGCTTCTTTGACGGCGAAAGCACCTACAACCAGTTCAAACGCTGGGAACAAATTTACAGCTACGAATTCCAGCACACATTTAACGATGTCTGGTCATTCCGCCAGAACACCAACTACACCCATTCCAATACCGAACTGGATCAGGTGTATCAGGCAGGCTGGAACGCGGATCGCACGCTGATGAACCGTTACTATTCCGGTGAGAAATCGTCCCTCGATACGTTTGCTATCGATAACCAGCTGGAAGCTGATTTCGCCACCGGCGAAGTCGCGCACAAAGTGGTGCTCGGCTTTGACTATTCTCACTTCATAAACGACGTGAAATCTGACGGCGCTTACGCCGAAACGCTTAACCCGTACACCGGCGTTGGCGGTGATGCACTGGATTATTACAGCCACTCACGCGGCAAAAACCGTTACGAGCAGATGGGCACTTATCTGCAAGATGAGATGAGCTGGAACAAGTGGTATCTGACCCTGTCAGGCCGTTACGACACCCTGAAAACGTCGAGCCGCAGCTACGAAAGTATTTACGCGCAAACCTCCAACAGCGAACGTAAAGACGAACACTTCAGCAGCCGCGCTTCCCTGCTTTATGCGTTCGACAACGGGATTTCTCCGTACGTCAGCTACAGCCAGGCAATGACGCCGTCTGCCCTGCCGGGCGCAGATGGCACGCTGCTGAAACCGATGCAGAGTGAGCAATACGAAGCGGGGATCAAATACCAGCCGGTGGGTACGTCCGATATGTACACCGCCGCGCTGTATGACCTGACGCAAAAAGACGTGGGTAACCGCGTGGTTGTGGGCAGCTACTACGAGCCGGCGGGTAAAATCCGTTCACAGGGTCTGGAACTGGAAGCCAAGAAACAGGTCACCGAGCGTTTCAACGTGATGGCGGGTTATACCTACAATAAAGTCCGTATCCGCGACGCGGCGGAAAACAACGGCAACACGCCGTACGTGACGCCAAAACAGATGGCTTCCATCTGGGGTCAGTACAACACGCCAATCGGTGTGGATCTGGGCGCTGGCGTTCGTTACATCGGCACACAATGGGCGGATAACGAAAACACCCGTCACATGCCTTCCGCAACCCTGGTTGATGCGTCACTGCGTATGAATCTGGTGCAGTTCAATCCGCAGCTGAAAGGCGCGTATGTGCAGCTGAACGCCAACAATCTGTTCGACAAGAAATACGTCGCGGCCTGTTACGGCACCAGCTATTGCTACTGGGGTCAGGAACGTACCGTGGTCGCCACTGTCGGTTATGATTTCTGATAGCTTTTTCAGCTCCTCCCCCTGCGAAGGGGGAGACTGGGAGGGGGTTTTAAGGGCTAACACCTTGTTTAAGAAAACCTTAACTTTTTGATTTAGAAATTAATACCCCACCCCAACCTTCCCCTTCGCAGGGGAGGGAGCGATTCTGAGAGTTTATTCTTCCGGCAAATTTAGCCGCGCCATCAGCGCTTTCTTCGCACTTTCCAGCAACGCATCCGACGCCTCGCGATCGGGTTCGCATCGCGCCAGCGATAAACTGCCCATCAGCTCCGAACTGACTGACACCGCCGTCGTCTGCGGATCTTCCACGCCCATTTCAGTCAGCTGGCGGATAATCATGCCGCGGATTCTTTCAATCCCGCGTGCAAATTCAGCCTGACAAGGTGCCGACATGCGGGGCGTTTCTGACGCCAGCGCGGAAACCGGACAACCCTGCGCGCGGTTGTCGCGATGCCACGGGGAAAGGTAGAAATCGATATAGCCCGCCAGTTGTTGCTGCGCGGTCAGTCCCTGATTATTTTTCTCCCAGCGCAGCATCACCTGATTAAACATCTGCTGAATGGCGGCTTCGATCAGGGCGTCTTTCGAGGCAAAGTGCGCGTAAAACCCGCCATGTGTCAGCCCGGCTTTGCTCATCACGCCCGCCACGCTGACCTGCAACGGCCCTTTGGCGCGGATGGCTTTCGCAGCTTCCTTCACAATCCGCTCGCGGATTTTAGGCTTATGTTCACTTTCGTAGCGCATAGTAAGACCCTGATAATCGAATAAATTGCCGCCTCAGTTTACCTGACCGGTTCCGTTAACGAAACGCGCGCATCGACAGACAGACCCGGCCTCAGTGCGCTGGCTTCCGGCTGACCGGGATCCAGACGAATACGCACCGGCACGCGCTGGACAATTTTGGTAAAATTGCCGGTGCCGGGCTCAAACGGCAGCAGGGCAAACGTTGATCCGGAACCGGGCGCAAGGCTGTCCACTTCCCCGCGGAACGTCACGCCGGGCAACGCATCTACCTGCACATCGGCTTTCTGGCCGGGCTGCATTCTGCCGGTCTGTGTCTCTTTAAAATTGGCGGTGACGTAAATCCCTTCATCGGGCACCAGCGCCATCAGCCGCTGGCCGGGTGTCACATAATCGCCGACCTGCACCTGACGGTTTCCGACCACGCCATCCACCGCCGCAAAAATTGTCGTATGGTTGAGATCCTGCTGCGCCAGATCTTCTGCCGCCTGCGCTTTCACCACCGCCGCATTTGCCAGCGCCAGCGCCGCTTCAATTTCAGCGCGCTGCGCGTGCGTCACCGCCGCCTGATTTTGCGCGACATTCAGCATGGCAGCCGCGTGTGCCGAGGTCTGTTCCGCCGTCACCGCCACGGTTTTATAGCGATCCGCATCATTACGGGACGTCGCGCCACTGACCGCCAGCGACTGATACCTTTGCTGCTCGGCCTCGGCGTGCTGTTGTTCGGCTTTCGAGGAGCGGATGGCGGTTCGCGCCGCATCGATTTGCGTCAGCGCCAGCTGTTCCTGCGCCTGCTGGCTGAGCAGCGCCGCCTGCTGCTGCGCGACCTGCGCACGGGCATCATCCAGATCGCCCCGCGCGGCGGCCAGACGCGCCGTAAATTCTTCGCTGTCGATAAGCACCAGTTTATCGCCGGCATGAACCTGCTGGTTATGCCGCACCAGCACTTGCGACACAAAACCTTTCACTTTTGGCGCAACGGTGGTCGCGTCGGCCGTCAGATACGCATCGTCGGTGGATTCTGAAGAAGGCGCCGCCATCAGCCAGGCCGCCCCGCCGAGCGCCACAGCCAGCGCAACCGCACTGACCACCCAGATACGTTTTGATCGCTTATTCACTTTTGACTGCGGGGGGACAACCTCACCACTCACTATTGCTTCGCTCATTTTTTCTCGCACCTCATTGCATGATGGATATCATATTAATATGATGATCATCATATAAACAAGTCCCGGGATCTCACAAATATGTCAGCCACCCTGAATCACCCCGCCGCGATCTCGCCAGCGGATTACCCGACATCACGCAAGTTTCTGATTTTCAGCATAATGGCGTTCGGCATGTTTCTGGCGTTGATCGACATTCAGATCGTCGCCGCTTCGCTTAATGATGTCCAGGCCGGGCTTTCCGCCGGGCCGGATGAAATCAGCTGGGTGCAAACCTCATACCTGATCGCCGAACTGGTGATGATCCCGTTCTCGGCATTTCTGGCGCAGGCGCTTTCGACCCGCTGGCTGTTCAGCGCGTCCGCCGCCCTGTTTACGCTCAGCAGCATCGGCTGCGGATTGTCTTGGAATATTGAGTCGATGATCTTCTTCCGCGCGTTGCAGGGCTTTACCGGCGGCGCGATGGTGCCGACGGTTTTCGCAACCGGCTTCGCCATGTTTCAGGGCAAACAGCAGGCGATCATTCCGGCGATCCTCGGGATGGTCAGCGTGCTGGCACCGACGCTTGGGCCGACCGTGGGCGGCGTGGTGACGCAGGTTCTCGACTGGCGCTGGATCTTCTTCATCAACATATTACCCGGCGTGCTGGTGGCGACCGGCGCGGTGATGTTCATCCACGTCGATAAAGCCGATTTTTCGATGCTCAAACGTATCGACTGGGTGCATTTATTTTCGATGGCCGTCGCTCTCGGCTGCCTGGAGTACGTGCTCGAAGAAGGCCCGCGTATAAACTGGTTCAGCGATCCGCAGATCCAAATTTCAGCCTGGTTTTCGCTGGTGGCCTTTGTTCTGTTTCTCGAACGTTCCTTCTATTCCAAAAACCCGATTGTACGCCTGACGCCCTTTCGCGATCCGACCTTTACCTTCGCCTGTTTATTCAATCTGGTCGTGGGTTTTGGTTTGTACGCCTCGACCTACCTGACACCGGTTTTCCTCGGCCGTATCCGTGATTTCAACAGCCTGGAAATTGGCACGACGGTCTTTGTCGTTGGCGTCGGGCAGTTTTTCAGTACCCTGATCGCCGCGAGATTAATCAACCGCGTCGATCGCCGGATATTAATCACTGTGGGATTATCCGGTTTCGCGCTGAGCTTATGGCTGACGACCGCCGTCACACCTTATTGGGGCGCGGAACAGTTTTTCTGGCCGCAGGTCGTGCGCGGATTATTCATTATGTTGTGCATCGTGCCGAGCGTGAATATGGCGCTGACTGCCTTTCAGGGGCCGGAACTGCGCTATGCCTCAGGCTTGTTTAACCTGATGCGAAATCTGGGCGGCGCTGTCGGTATTGCGACGGTGAATACCTGGTTGCAGGACTGGACGCGCGTTCACGCGGCGCGTTTCGGTGAAAGTCTTGGGCAATACGGCGACCACGCGCAGGACGTGATTGGATCGCTGTCGCAAAAAATCGGCCACCTGACGCCGGACACCGCACACGCGTTGCTGATGGCTAAAGGTCTGTTCGGCGCAAAAGTGGCGGCGCAATCCCTGACGCTGGCTTTCAACGATATCTTCCAGGTCATGGCGTGGATGTTCATTGCTGCGCTGGTGATGGTGCCGTTTTGCCGTAAATGAGGGTGGAAATGTGAAGCAATTGTGCAGGCAGCCGCAAAAAATGCGGTTGCCGGAGGGAACTTTTCGAACAGGGTGAGAAAGCTTTGGCCTGTTTGAAATAAATCCTTATAATTGGCGGCCCTGAAATGCGATTCGTTACAGTTACTGAGTCCCTTTCAAGAGCTATGTGCAAGTACACTATTCCTCCGGGCGGAAACTTCCGCATCGGGGGGAAATCAACATCCTGACAACAACTGCCAGTGTGGCATTAACGACCAACGAAAATATGAAAATGAGCATTCGCGCAATCCTTACCCTGGTTTTGGCAGTTGCTGCATATAGCCAGGCGTCTTTTGCTGTGGTCTATCCTCTTCCGGCGAACAATGGTCGTCTGGTCGGTGAAAACATTACGGTAACCGTTCCGCAGGGCAGCAGCCTGCCGCTGGAACATTTTGCAGCGCAATACCAGATGGGTTTGAGCAACATGCTCGAAGCCAACCCTGGCGTTGACCCGTTCCTGCCAACGCCGGGCACCGTGCTGACCATTCCTCAGCAACTGATCCTGCCGGAAACGCCACATGAAGGCATCGTCATCAACAGTGCTGAAATGCGTCTGTATTACTACCCGAAAGGCACCAATACCGTTGTCGTTCTGCCAATCGGTATCGGCGAACTGGGCAAAGACACCCCGATGAACTGGGTGACGACTGTACAGCGTAAAAAAGCGGGCCCGACCTGGACCCCGACTGCAAAAATGCATCAGGAATATGCCGCCCGTGGTGAGTTCCTGCCAGCAGTCTTCCCTGCCGGCCCGGACAACCCGATGGGGCTGTACGCGCTGTACGTTGGCCGTCTGTATGCGGTTCACGGTACCAATGCCAACTTCGGTATCGGCCTGCGCGTAAGCCACGGTTGTGTGCGTCTGCGTGACGCAGATATCAAATGGCTGTACGACAATGTGCCGCAAGATACCCGCGTTCAGTTCATCAACGAGCCGGTGAAAGCCACCGTTGAGCCGGACGGCAAACGTTATATTGAGATCCACAACCCGCTGTCTTCCAACCAGGAAGAGTTTGATTCCCAGCAGCCGATTCCGATTACGCTGACCGGCAGCGCAAACACCGTTGCATCGTCTCCGTCTGTTAACCAGACTGTAGTTCAGCGCGCAATCGAGATGCGTGCAGGTATGCCGGTGCAAATCAACTAACATTGATTGGTTGCTGACTTAGAAAGCCCTGAAACTGTTTCGGGGCTTTTTTTTGGGATTTTTTTAGGGGTTACCCTAAGACCCGTTTTCATAAGCTTGATTGAGAAGGTTTTGGTTTTTCACTGGCAGTGAGGCGCTTTAGAAGGATCGAGAAAATTTCGGTTTTTTAGTGGCAGTGATCGCTCAGCGGCGGCGTTTGCGGCACTAGCCGGAGGTGCTGAAACATGGCCAGCGAGCGATAGCGGGCAGTAAAAGAGCCGGAGATTCTTAAGAGGCGCGGCGACAGGCGCCTCTTAAGGCCAGTTTGGGTGGCAACCCAAGGTGTTGAACTCAGGAATTCAAAAGCCCCCTTTTTCCTCCCCAAGCTCCCACAATTTCCGCCGAATCAGCTGTTTCAACCTTAACGCGGCCTGTGAAGCCGGCTGATCTCTCCTGCTCAGCAGGATCACCTCAAACGGCAATGCTTCCACGACGGGCACAATCTTCAGCTGATCGACGTATCGCCGGGCGGTAAACGTATCGACGACGCCAACACCGCCGCCTGCCAGCACCATGTCGGCAATCACGGAATAGGTTTTGATGAACAACGCGGAATGCGGCATCAGGCCGTTCTCGCGCAGGACGCGGTTGAGCACCTGCCCGAGCGGATCCTGCTGCTGGAGCATCAGTAAGTCGTTTTCACACAGCCACGCCAGCGATACCGGGCCTTCGACCTCAGCATCTTTCGGTAATAGCGCCACCATGTTGGCCTGATAAATCGACTCGGCCACCAGTTCCTGCGTGGCCTGCTCGCCGAACGCCAGCGCAAAATCCATTTTGTATTGCAGCAGATCCTGACTCAGCGTGTTGAAATGCCCGGTCACCAGTTCGACGCTACCGCCGGGCGTCTGGCGGCGAAAATCCACCAGCACCGGTGCCATCACGCTGTGCCCCAGCGCGTGCGCAGAGCCGATGCGCACATGCTGGCCCTCGCCCTGACGCAGCTGCTCTGCCAGTTCGCCAATCGCCTGAATATGGCTGAACAACGCCTCGACTTCCGGCATCAGACGGCGGCCTTCGGGCGTGACGATCAGTCCCTGAGGCGTGCGGTCAAAAAGCGTGAAACCCAGCTGCTGCTCGGCGTGGTTCAACACGCGGCTGACGTTGGGCTGCGAAACGTTGAGCAGGCGCGCCGCGCCGCTGACGCTGCCCGCCTGTAAGACCGCCTGAAAGACTTCAATGTGGCGTAAGCGCATTTATTTCTGCGTCGTCGCAAGGTAAGAAAATGCGCTTAACAGGCTGATAATATTGGCAACGTTCGGGCTGTGATAGCCGACGGTGACGGCGTCGATGCGCTCAACGCCTGGGATCAGACTGAACAAGTCGGCCAGAACCGGTTTGGCGGCCATCAGCTCCAGATGGTACGGCCCGCTGAATCTTCCGGCGGTGAGCGGCGCGGGTTTGCTGACGGCAATCGTCGCCTGCTTACGGATTTTGGCGCAGGCAATTGACGGGCTGTCGGATTCGGCGGCATTGGCGGAAATCGCGCGTTTTACGCAGACGTACTGGGATTCCGGGTAATGGCGGCGGATCCAGGTTTCGAGATGATCGTCGCCGGTCACCAGCCATAGCGGAACATTCAGTTCGGCACCGGCGGCGGCATACAAATCACTTTCACCGACCACGTTGCCGTTGAGTTTGACGCGATAGAAGGCGCGGCCATTAATCGTATGCGCCAGTACGCCGTTTTCTCCGGCGGCGGTGTGATAGCCGACAAACATCAGGCCGTCGTATTGCTGCTGTTGCAGGCCTTCAACCATCGATAATCCGCGCGGTTTGCCCTGTACCAGACGGGCGCGCGGATCGATTTTGTCCGCACGCAGGTTCTGCATCATGGCGTGGCTGTCAGCGACCGTGACTTCGGTTGCACCACCGGCAAATGCGCCGTCAATGGCGGCATTCACTTCGCCTTCCATCAGCGCCCGCGCGGCCTCGTAATCCGCATTGCCCGGGCTGCATTGCTCCGGACGCATCACACCCGCAATACCTTCGATGTCAGCAGAGATAAAGATTTTCATAATGGGTTCCCTTTCAGTTTATTTGCTCCTCTCCCTGTAAAGGTGAGGTCGGGAGGGGGTTTTGCAAACGACTACTTTGCCAGATTATCAAGGAGATAACTCAGCCCCAGCCGGTAATGTCCGTCGAATCCGCAGACGGTTTCTGCATTCAGTAAGGCATCAATAATAGCGTGTTCTGTAGCATCTGCCGCGCACGCCAGCAGTGGTTCTAATTTTGCATCCGTCAACGTGACACCGTCACGTTTTGTTGAAAATGCCAGCGCGATATCACCCGAACCGTGGCCCCAGTAGCTGCCCAGACGCCCTAACCCGGCACCGGCGCGTTTAGCGATCCGTCCGAGCTGGCGGCTGTCGAGATAACGGTCGCAAGCCATGATGATAATGATGGAACCGGCGTCTACCTGCGGAGCAAGTTGTGGATGGATATGCGCGATGGCGTCCCCGACGCGCACGCCGTCGAGGGTCAGTTCGGACAACTTGCCAAAATTCGCCAGCACCAGTACGCCGAGCGTTGCGTTAAGCTCTTCACACCAGCGCGACGCCGAGCCAATCCCGCCCTTCAGGCCGAAACTGCTCATGCCACGCCCTGCTCCCACGCTGCCACGGGCGAATGCTTTTGTCGCGCCGTCGAGTGCGGTCAGCGCGTCGTCTTCACTGACCGCCATCGCCTGAATATCGTTAAGATAGAAGTCATTACATTCGAGGATCACCGGATTAATGGTCGCCTCCGGTCGGCCAATTTGCGGAAACTTTTCGCAACTGCGTTTCACCAGCGCGTTGAACAGGGTGCCGGTGGCGAAGGTATTGCTGAGCAGAACCGGTGTTTGCAGTTCGCCCAGTTCCATTATCTGGATCAGCCCCATCGGTTTGGCAAAACCATTCAACACCGCCGCACCGCACGGCAACGGGTATTCATAAAGATTATCGCCCGGTGGCACAATCGCGGTGACGCCGGTCTGGATATCCCCTGCCGCCAGCGTGCTGTGGCCGACGGTCACGCCCGCGACGTCGGTGATGGAATTGGCCGGCCCGCAGGGAAAACGCGGGTGGAAGATCTGACGCGTTTTGCGCCAGCGTTGCAGCAAGGCCGCCAGCGCCTGCTGCGTGAATTCATCTTCATTATCTTGCGGGTGCATCAGTCTTCCGTTTCATGTCATGAGTTCAGTCAGAAATTACTTCTTCAGTTTAGGATCGAGCGTGTCACGCAGCGCGTCGCCGAGCAAATTAAACGCCAGAACCGTGAGGAATATCGCCAGACCGGGGAAAACGCTGACATTCCATTTGCCCGCCATCATCATGTTACGGCTCATCGCAAGAATGTTCCCCCACTCCGGCACGTCCGGCTCAGGTCCCAGACCGATAAAACTCAGGCTGGCGGCGGTGAGAATGCTGGTGCCGATACGCATTGTAAAATAGACAATCACATTCGACAGCGTGCCCGGCAGAATGTGGCGCAAAATCACCACGCGGTCAGGCGCACCGACGCAGCGCACCGCTTCTACGTATGCACTTTGTTTGATGGATAATGTTGCCGCGCGCACGATGCGGGCGAAAACCGGTACGCTGAACACCGCCACGGCGATAATCACGTTATTCAGGCCGGGGCCGAGAATGGCGACAACGGCTATCGCCAGCAACATACCGGGAAACGCAAACAGAACGTCGGATCCGCGCATGATCAGCATGTCGGCCCAGCGGCCATAATAGCCTGCCAGTAACCCGAGCAAAACACCGGCAATCATGCCCAGCGTGACCGAGAAAATGCCGACGTAGAGGGAAATCCGTGCGCCATAAATAATGCGGCTGAGCACATCGCGGCCTAAATCATCGGTGCCAAACCAGTGTTCCGGCGTCGGGCCGACGCCCAGCGCCATCCAGTCAGGCGTCATCGGATCATAAGGCGCGAGCCACGGCGCAAAAATGGCCACCAGGATCAGCAGCAGAATAAATCCGCCGGACACCAGCGCCATCGGATGACGGATAAACGTCTGAAAAAAGTCGTACCATGGCGAGCGGATATCATCACTGTGCGGGGCAACCGCTGCCGGTTGGTTTTCTCCAGGCACTGAGACAGGTTCGGTCATTTACAGCTCCTAGCGCAGACGAATCGCCGGGTTAACCACCGCATAAAGCAGGTCCACCAGCAGATTAATCAGAATAAATTCAAACACAAACAGCATCACCAGCGCCTGAATAACCGGCTGATCCTGCGTTTTGATGGATTCGATCAGTAACCAGCCCAGCCCCGGCCAGCTGAAGACGCTTTCGACAATAATTGAACCGCCCAGCAGGAAGCCAAACTGCAAGCCGAGCATGGTGAGTATCGGGATCAGCGCATTGCGCATGATGTGTTTCCAGGTCACCCGCCGCGCCCGTAAGCCTTTGGCGTTGGCAGTACGTACGTAATCTTCCTGCGCGACATCGAGAAACGCCGAACGGGTGAAACGCGCCATGACCGCTGCGACCGAAGAACCAAGCGTAATCGCCGGTAAAATGATGTCAGTTGGCTGGTTAAAACCACTGACGGCAAACAGCCCAAACGGCATGGCAACAAACTGAATCAGCAGCAATCCGAGCCAGAACGGCGGCATGGAAATCCCGCCGACCGCCATACTCATCAGCGCCCAGTCCTGCCATTTGCCGCGTTTCAGCGCCGAGACCACGCCAATCACCAGCCCCAAAACTACCGACCAGGCGAAACCCGCCAGCGCCAGCAGCAGCGTGGGCATAAATCCGCTTTCAATCACGCTTAACACCGGCTGACGCGTGCGGTATGTCGTGCCCAGATCGCCATGTATCATGCCGTTCAGCCAGTGCCAGTACTGCGCAGGCAACGGATCGTTCAGACCAAGCAGTTGCCGCGCTGACTCAACCGCCTCAATCGGCGCATCCTGACCGGCGTAAATACGCGCAGGATCCCCCGGCAGCAGCTTGATAAAGCCGAAAACCAGTAACGACACCACCAGTAAAACGGGGATCATTTCCAATATCCGGCGGAGAAAATAGGTCAGCATAAAAGGGATCCCCTGAATTCAGTAAACTCCCTCCCGATAAAAAGGAGGGAGTAAAACAGCACCTCTGTTACTTAAACTGTGCCTGATTGAAAATCAGAGAACCGTCGGCCAGCATGTAGACGCCGGACAACGCTTTGCTCTTACCGACCAGATTGTCCGGTACGCCCAGATACGCCATCGGCGCATCGGCCCACAGCAGTTTCTGCGCATCGGCATAGGCCGCTTTACGTTTTTCAACGTCGGCGGTTTGCAGCCCGGCGGTGATCGCCGCATCGACCTGTTTATTGCTGTAGTACGACACGTTGTACGCCGACGGGATCCACGATTCGGTCGCGAACAGCGGACGCAGCGCCCAGTCAGCATCACCCGTCGAGGCCGACCATGCGCCGTAATACATTTCAACTTTCGCATCTGCCGGTTTCGGCGTACTCCACAGACGCTGTGTCAGGGTTCCGGCGTCCATCGGCACCAGTTTCACACGCACGCCAATCAGTGAGAGTTGCTGTTTCAGGAACTGCGCACTGCGGATACGGTCGGTCTTGTTGGAACTCCACATTTCCACGTCGAAGCCCTTTTCATACCCGGCTTCTTTCATCAGCTCTTTTGCTTTGGCGATGTTGTAGCTGTAATCCGGCGTAGTTTGCTTCTGGTAGAACTGAACGTTTTTCGGCAGCGGCGACGTGGACGGCGAACCTAAACCGGCGAAGCCTACTTTCAGCCAGAGATTACGGTCGATGGCGTAGTTAATCGCCTGACGGACGCGCACGTCAGAGAACTCTTTTTTCTGCGTGTTGAAGGCGATGTAATACAGGTAGATGCCCGGATCCTGTGCGATATCGAGTTTAGGATCACTTTTCACGGTTTCCACCAGATCAGACGGCAGCGGATACACCGCATCCACGCCGCCCGATTTCAGTTTTGCTACCTGCGTGGAATCTTCCGGCGTCGGGTAAAGCGTCACGGAATCGACTTTCGGCCAGCCTTTCTGCCAGTAGTTATCGTATTTCACCAGTTTGACGTCTTTGCCCTGCTGCCATTCGACAAATTTAAACGGACCGGTACCGACCGGATGCACGCTCAGATCCTGCTCATTCGGATACTGTTTCAGCGATGCCGGGCTGTGCATCACCGCAGACGGGTGCGCCAGCGTGTTGATCATCGCGCCGAACGGTTTATTCAGCGTGATTTTGACCTGATACGGACTGACCACATCTACCGATTTAATCATGCTGAACAGAGAGTTACGCTTAAGATGATTGGCCGGATTCGCCAGGCGATCGAGGTTTGCTTTCACCGCATCGGCGTTAAACGGCGTGCCATCCTGGAAGGTCACGTCGTGACGCAGGTTAATAGTAAATTCTGTGGCGTCGCTGTTACTGGTGTAATCGGTCGCCAGCACCGGCACGACGGCCATTTTGTTATCGAACTGGAACAGACGTTCAAAAATGCCGCTCTGAATGGAATAACTCAGCGTATCCGTGGTGTCGTGCGGGTCAAAACCGGTCACGTCGGCATACATGGAAATGCGCAGATCTTTCGCCTGAGCAGAGGCGGCAAAACACAGCGCCAGCCCTGCGGCCAGCAGGCTTTTACGTAGGAACGTTGAGTGCATGAACTTCTCCTGTGTATTCCAAAAAAGAAAAAATTAACGTTATGCCTGTTGTTCAGCCACCCAGTGGTGCGGCGAAACCTGGCTGTACCTGAGTTTTTCTATCTGTACACCGGCCGGATGCACCGGCGATTTCACTTCCACATCATCAAAATTGCGCAATGCACGCAGCGTCGGATCCGCCACCGGCACCGAACTGAGCAGGCGACGGGTGTATGAATGTTGAGGATTGCTAAACACAGCATCTCGCGGACCAATCTCCACAATCTGCCCGCTGTACATCACCGCAACCCGGTTGGCGATGCGTTCCACCACTGCCATATCGTGCGAGATAAACAGCCACGCCACGCCGGTGTCGCGCTGTAAATCCATCATCAGATTCACCACCTGCGCCTGAATAGAAACATCCAGCGCCGACACCGCTTCGTCAGCAATAATTACCTGCGGCTGCAACGCCATCGCGCGCGCGATGGCAATACGCTGCCGCTGGCCGCCGGAGAATTCATGGGGATAGCGGCGCGCAAAAGAGGGATCCAGCCCGACGCTTTTCAGCAGCTGATTTACCACCGGCGTGGCATCTGCCAGTGATTTTTTCAGGCCGTGCAGTAATAAAGGCTCCGCAATAGAAAAACCGACGGTCAGACGCGGGTTCAGCGAGGCATAGGGATCCTGAAACACCATCTGGATCTGACGGCGGACGGCCTGAAACGGCGTGTCGCGCATCAGCGTGATTTCTTTGCCTTCCAGATGAATGCTTTCAGATTCGCTGCCGACCAGACGCAAAATCGCTCGCCCGGTGGTGGATTTTCCACAGCCACTTTCGCCGACCAGCGCCAGCGTTTCGCCCGGCCAGATTGAAAAATCAATTTGCTCAACGGCGTGAACTTCTTTGGTCACACGCGACAGCACGCCGGAACGGATCGGATAGCAGACCCGCAGCCCGCGCACATCCAGCAGCGGCGGCGCGTCGTAATTCGCGGTTTTCTGATCGCCGTCGGCGACTGAAACGTGAGCTCCATCACCTGCAATCGATTGCTTATTTGCCTCATTTTTAGGCGCGCTGAGCAGCGGAAAACGGCGAGGCCATTTGAGCCCGCGCATGTCGCCCAGTTTCGGCACGGCAGCCAGCAGCGCGCGGGTATAAGGGTGCTGCGCATGGGCAAAAATTTCGATCACGCTGCCCTGTTCCACCACGTTGCCCTGATACATCACTACCACGCGGTCGGCAATTTCGGCGACAACGCCCATATCATGCGTAATAAAGAGGACAGACATGTCGGTGCCCTGTTGCAGGTCACGCAGAATTTGCAGAATGCGCGCCTGCACGGTGACATCCAGCGCAGTGGTGGGTTCGTCGGCAATCAGCAATGCCGGATCGCAGGCCAGCGCCTGCGCAATCATGACGCGCTGACGCATACCGCCGGAAAGTTCGTGGGGATAACATTTGAGAATGCGTTCAACGTCGGGGATACGCACCTGTTTAAGCAGTTCGCGGGCTTTGGTCAGTGCATTGGCTTTGGTCGCCATCCCGTGGTCAATCAGCCCTTCCGTGAGCTGATCGCCGACCCGTAATACCGGGTTGAGCGACGTCATCGGTTCCTGAAAGATCATCGACATTTCGCGGCCACGCAGTTTGCGCCGCGATTCTGCCGAAAGGGAATTGAGCGCGTGGCGTGTGCCGTCGCGCCCGAAAAAATTCACGCTGCCGCCGTTGATATGGGCGGAATCCGGCAACAGGCCCATCACGCTGAGCGACGTGACAGATTTACCGGAGCCGCTTTCGCCGACCACGGCGACGACTTCACCTTTATTAATAGAAAAGGAAACGCCCTTCAGCGCCGGAGTTTTGCCCTGACGGCCGGAAAACGTGACCGACAAATCGTTAATCTGCAAGATTGGCGATGGCTGTTCATTAATCAAAAAACGTCTCCTTTAAATAAGGGCAAAATTACAACCAGACTTCGCCGTTCTCGTAGCGCAATGCCGGTTCAGCGTCCTGCGCCAGCCAGATCGGGCCATCCAGATCGACACGTTCGGCCTGAACCGCCACCGGCAGCGCGGCTTCCATGGCAATAGAAGAACCGAGCATGCAGCCGACCATAATCCGCAATCCCAGACGGCGGGCTTCTTCGGTCATCGCCAGCGCTTCGGTCAGCCCGCCGCACTTATCGAGTTTGATGTTGATCATCTCGTAACGGTCGTGCAGACCGGCGATATCCGAACGTTCGTGACAGCTTTCGTCGGCGCAGACAGGAATGGGATGCAAACAACGCACCAGATCTTTGTCATTGCCTGCCGGAAGCGGTTGTTCAATCATCGCCACGTTAAATTCGTGCAGTGCCTGAAACAGGCTGCCGAGATCTAAACCCTGCCAGGCTTCGTTGGCATCCACGACCAGCGTCGCCAGCGGTGCTGCGGCGCGGATAGCCGCCACTTTCTCGATAATCTGCTCACGATCGAGTTTGATTTTCAGCAACTGCGCGCCACCGGCCACGGCAATCCCGGCCGCTTTCGCCATGTTTTCCAGAGAATCCAGGCTCAGCGTTTCTGCCGTAATCACCGAAACAGGCTTCGGCATATCAAGCAGTTGCCACAAGGTTTTGCCCTGTTTTGCCGCATCCAGACGCCACATTGCACAGTCGAGGGCATTGCGCGCCGAGCCGATCGGCATCACTTCCTGCAACGCTTCACGGGTCAGCCCCTCTTCAACCCGCGGACGGATCAAATCCAGCTGTTCGCAAACGCTTTGCGGGGATTCCTGATAATGCGCGGTGGGCGTGCATTCGCCGGTTGCGGTAAATTCACCGTCCGTCAGGGTCACACGTACTACCGTCACCGCGGTGCGGGTGCCGCGTGAAATCGCAAAAGGCTTAGCCAGCGGCAGTTCGGCTGACAGGAAAGTCATCTGAGTCATCAGCCGTTATCCCTGATCCATTGTGCGATGTTTTTGATGCCGAAACGCACCGGATCGGTCGCCGGAACGCCGAATTCTTCACTGATTTCGGCCAGCGCGATTTTGGCTTCTTCTTCACTCACGGCAGACGTGTTCAGCGAGAAACCGGCAATTCTGACGTCCGGGCTGGTGAGGCTGGCCGCCGCCAGATTGGTGTCCAGGCACTGGCGCAGCGTCGGCATAAACTGATGCGGCAGATGGCGCATGTGCGGGCGGCCAAGTTCATGACACATCACCAGCAAATGCGCCTGCGCGCCGTGGATCAGGCCCATGCTGACGCCTGCAAATGACGGATGATAAAGCGAACCCTGCCCTTCAATGATGTCCCAGTGATCGTCGTCATTGGCGGGTGCCAGCGCTTCAACCGCACCGGAAATAAAGTCAGCAATCACAGCATCAATCGCAATACCCGCACCGGCCACCAGCACGCCGGTCTGGCCGGTTGCGCGGAAATCGGCTTTCAAATCCAGTTCACGCATGGCAGATTCGAGCGCCAGCGAGGTATACATTTTGCCGACGGAACAGTCCGTGCCGACGGTCAGAATACGTTTACCGCTGCGCTTCTTACCGGTACCGGTATCCAGCTCAGGCTGCATATGGCGAACATCGAACAGCTGCACGTTATGCTCAGCGGCCAGTTCCACCAGCTCAGGAATATCGTTCAGTCCCTGATGCAAACCGTTCGCCACGTTCAGCCCGGCGCGGATCGCCGTTTTAATGGAATCAATCCAGTGCGCCGGTAATTTTCCGCCCGAATTCGCCGTACCCAGCACCATGGTTTTTGCGCCCTGCGCCACCGCTGTGTCGATATCCAGATCCGGCAGCCCGAGGGAGACAGAGTCAGTCGCCAGACGAATTTGCCCGACGCACGCTTCAGGGCGCCAGACGTGTATCCCGCGCGCCGTTTTCGCCGCCAGCGGATCCATCACATCGCCCAGGAATAACAGATAAGGCTTGGGTATTTGCTGCATGTCAGTTTCTCCGGAAATGAATTTTAGAATGTTTTTAAGTCAGGCCGGAGGTCACTATTCCACGGGCGACACAACCCGGCGAATACTTGTTTAGCGCTGGGGTATAACCTCAGGCTATAGGGCTCAGTTTATTGAATTTATGGGGTTATTTATGACGTAAAGGGAGAGAGGAAAAATAAACTGAGTACGGGGAATTCACGGAAAAACAGCAATAAAAAAAGGCAGAGCCAATGAACTCTGCCTTTGCGATTACCTTTTTCAGACACAGAATGGGGTAATAATTTTGTTCACTAACTTAGAAGCGGTAAGTCAGTGCAACAGCAACGATGTCGTCAGAGCTTACGCCCAGTTTGTTGTTGTCATCGATCTGGTTGATCATGTAGTCAACATAGGTGTACATGTTTTTGTTGAAGTAGTAAGTCGCACCGATTTCGAAGTATTTGACCAGGTCAGCATCGCCCACGCCTTCAACATCTTTCGCTTTAGACTGAACGTAACCGATTGACGGACGCAGACCGTTTTCGAACTGGTACTGTGCAACTAACTCATAACCCTGAGTTTTGTTTGCATAGCCGGCAGTGCCGTTAACAGTGATCGGCGCCTGGTTGCGGGTTTCGTTATACATTGCTGCCAGGTAAACCTGGTTTGCATCGTATTTCAGGCCAGTCGCCCATGCAGAAGCTTTATCGCCGCCACCGATTTGAGAGTTAGTCTGGCCATTGGTACGGTCAGAAGAAGAACCTGCGATAACAGCACCGATACCGGAACCTGCGATATCTTCATAATCGATAGATGCGCCGTAACCGTCGCCGTTGCCTTTGTTGTTAGCACGGCCATCGTTTTCGTTCTTCGCCTGATATTGCAGGGCCACGTTCAGGCCAGTCACCAGACCGAAGAAGTCCTGGTTACGGTAAGTTGCGAGGCTGTTAGCACGGCCAACCATGAAGTTGTCGGAGTTAGCAGTATCACCACCAAACTCTGGCAGCATATCGGTGAAGCCCAGTGCGTCATAAACCACACCGTAGTTACGGCCGAAGTCGATAGAACCGAAATCTTTAACTTTCAGACCTGCAAAGCCCAGACGGGTTTTAGTACCGGTCGTGCCCTGGCTTTCAGCGTGGTTAGCCTGAACGTTATATTCCCACTGGCCATAACCGGTCAGTGTGTCATTAATTTGTGTTTCGCCTTTAAAGCCCAGACGAACATAAGTCATGTCGCCATCAGAACCAGCGTCATCAGAGAAATAATGCTTAGCGGTTACGCGACCGTAAAGGTCCAGTTTATTACCATCTTTGTTATAGATTTCGGTTGCGTTTGCGGTAGTTCCCACTGCAATTAAAGAGACCGCTAAGGCCAACACACTGCGCTTCATCATTATTTAAGATTCCTTGATTTTTTATAAAGGATTTCTCATACCCGCTTTATTTAAATATCTGAATATCGGGCTCTGAGTATTTGTACATGTTTTTAAATGCGTCTGTCTGTAAAACGATTTGAACCTTAACACTGAGCACAAAAAGTTAAAATGGAAAAGTTCGCCACACTAAGTCTTTTTTGAGTAAAGATATGTAACTAAATATTTCTATTATAAGTCTCTAACCCCCTGATTATATGCGGTTTTCGCATAACATTTTGCACCGTTATAGTGCGACGCCTTATTTTGGTGCATTTAAGGTTTACTTTTGTAAAGCAGTTGCAAGCGGGATCACCTTTCTCAAAAGGTTTTTTACTGTTAACAATCGTTAATGAATTCACAATAGGAAAATGAGTAGTGCATTTAAATAGTGCATAGCATGGTAATTATTTTATTGATAAGTTCATTAGCAAATAAATAGAAAATGCGACCATAAAATTTTTGTACTACGCAATTTCATCTGCATTCGAACTTTTAATAAATGACCTGAGAGAAATAAAGCCAAATTGAATCTAAAAATAATTTCGCGGGTGATTGAATTGAACAAAAATGTGTATTCCTTCGTGACCGTATTGTGCTTTTTTTATTCAAAACGGGCTTTGTAAATTGTGATTACTGTTTTGCTGCGAAGGGAAGTCGTCTCAAGGGAGGAGGAATTTGCAGGTTTGTACAACAAAGGATGAGTAATACCTCTTTGCCCCCTCCTCTCTATAAAGGAGGGGGCCGCTAATTAACGAAACTGCGCGGCGTGAAGTTGTGCATAGCGCCCCCGGAGGGACAGCAGAGATTCGTGTGTGCCCTGCTCGACGATGCCTTCTTTGTCAACCACGATAATGCGGTCGGCATTCTGGATCGTCGCCAGGCGGTGCGCGATGACCAGCGTGGTTCGCCCTTCGGAAAGCTCGGCCAGCGATTGCTGAATGGCCTGTTCAGTTGCGGTATCCAGCGCGGAGGTCGCTTCATCCAGGATCAGGATCGGCGGATTCTTGAGGAAGATGCGGGCAATGGAAAGCCGCTGTTTCTGGCCGCCTGACAGTTTAACACCCCGCTCACCGATCACCGTGTCCATCCCCAGCGGCAGCGCGTCAATCACATCATCAAGGCGCGCACGGCTGGCGGCCAGACGGATTTCTTCTTCGCTGGCATCCAGCTTGCCATAAGCAATATTCTCACGGATTGTGCCGCCAAACAGGAAGACGTCCTGCTGCACAATGCCGATGTTGTGGCGCAGCGAGGTTTGCGTCATATCACGGATGTCGATGCCATCGATCGTGATGCTGCCGCTGTCAATTTCATAGAAACGAGGGAGCAGCGAGCACAGCGTGGTTTTCCCTGCACCGGACGGCCCGACAAACGCCAGCGTTTCACCGGCATTAATCGACAGAGTGATCCCGTTCAGAATTTTGCTGGCAGGCGTATAACCGAACACCACATTGTCATAATGAATGTCGCCGCGCAGATGGCTGACGACCTGCGCGTCCGGACGATCAACGATATCCGGCGCCGTATCGATCAACTGCGTGAAGCGTTTAAAACCGGCAATGCCTTTCGGATAGCTTTCCAGAACTGAGCTGATTTTCGCCACCGGGCGGAAGAACACTTCCACCAGCAGCAGGAAACCCACGAAACCGCCGTAAGTCAGTTGGTCATTGATCACGTACCAGGTGCCCGCGACCATCACGATCAGCTGGACCAGACGCGTACTCAGATAACTCAGCGTCAGGCTGGCAGTCATGATCTGATAGGCTTTCAGCTTCGTCGTCCGGTATTTATCGTTGTCATGCGCGAACAGTTTTTGCTCATGTTCTTCGTTGGCGAAGGCTTTCACCACGCGGATACCGCCGATGCTTTCTTCTATACGGGCGTTGAAATTCCCCACCTGCCCGAACAGCCGCCGCCAGGTTTCTGTCATTTGCGCCCCGTAACGGCTGACCATCCAGGTCATCGCGGGCACAATAATGATGGTCATCAGCGCCAGTTGCATATGCACGGTAGCCATCAGAATAAAGGCACCAATGAAAGTCATCACCGCAATAAACACGTCTTCCGGCCCGTGGTGCGCGACTTCCCCGACCTCTTCCAGATCTTTGGTCACATGCGTAATGATATGGCCGGTTTTGGTATTGTCGTAATAACGGAAAGAGAGTTTCTGTAAATGGCTGAAAGCCTGACGGCGCATGTCAGTTTCAATCCCGACGCCCAGCGCGTGGCCCCAGTAGTTCACAATCGCCATCAGCGCGGTGTTAAACAGGTAGATCAGCAACAAGCCGACTGTCGCGCCGATGATCAGCACCCAATCATGAGCAGGCAGAAGCTTATCAATGAAAGTTTTGATCGCCATCGGAAAACCCAGTTCCAGCAATCCGGCGAGGATTGCGCATCCGAAGTCGAGGAAGAACAGTTTTTTATAAGGCGCGTAATAAGAGAAAAAACGGCGGAGCATCATGCATCCTCTAATTAAGATTACCAGCCTGTAAAGGCGAAGCGACCAGTCTAGATGAAAATTGTTATCAATCAGAGAATTTTATGTGCCTGCGTGTGAGACGCGTTCCAGGCAAACCGGCATTCTCTTTTGATCTGGTTAAAAAAATCGGGGATACTGTTTAAATACACAGTAAACAATCATTGCGAAAGAATAAGGGCACGTCATGGGAGAATTTACCGGTTTTACGCAGTCTGGCCTGAACTTCCTGCAGGCGCTTCGCCAGAACAACAATAAAGAGTGGTTTGACGAAAATCGTGATATTTATCAGGAACATCTTCTCGAACCGATGCGCAAGCTGGTCGAAGATTTGAGTCAGGATATGGTCATCATTGATGATTTGTTTGAAACGCGTCCGGCGATTGGCAAAACCATTTCCAGAATGCACCGCGATACGCGTTTTTCTCACGATAAGTCAGTCTACCGCTGCAATTTGTGGCTGACCTTCAAGCGTTCCCGCAAAAACTGGACCGATGCGCCGGTGTACTTCTTTGAATTCGGTCAGGACTGGTGGCGTTACGGGTTGGGTTATTACAGCGCGTCAAAAACCACGATGGACCTTTTCCGCCAGCAGCTTCTGAAAAAGCCCGCAGAGTTTCTGGAAATGGCGAAATGCATCGAGCCGAATTTCACCATCGAAGGCGACAGTTATAAACGCCCGCTGATTAAAGATCAGGATCCGGCGCTGGCGGCCTGGTACAACAAAAAATCCTTTGCGCTGATGAGTTCCCATAGGGATATGGAGCCGGTGTTGAGCAGTGAACTGGTGGGGATTTTAAGGGCTGATTTTCTGCGCATAGCGCCGTTGTATCAGATGCTGATCGGGATCGAGGGAATGAAGAGGAATCAACTGCCCTTGGGGGAAGAGTGATGTTCATGGGCCCGCCGCCCAAACGGGCCCAACGGAGTGAGAACGTTTCAGTTTTTCACTTGCGGTGAAGGCTTAATCGGGATCGAGAAAATTTCGGTTTCTCACGGGCGGTGATCACATGGCTTTTCGCGCCGGAACCGACCAGAGGCTTATTTAAATTCAAAATCAGGCTGGCCTTAATCTTTTAGAAAAGGCAATCTGGCGCGCTCAGAAATTTTGCTGACCGAGGGTTCGAGTCCGCAAGGCTCGAAGCCCGCAGGGAAGGCACCGCGCAGCGGCAAGATTTCGCGCCACACGCCGGAATAACAGAACACGTCCGTCGACCTGGCGATAGCACACAGTTAAAAAAGCGCAGAGTCCAGAGACCCGCGCGTTAACGGGTCTTTGGTCGGTGTGGGCCGACGCCGACGCCCACGACCTTGAAGTTGAAGTTGAAGTTGAAGTTAACGCCCAACTCCCCCGGTTACCTCAACCGCCATCCGAACATATATCTCCCGCAATTTCGCGGTAATATCCCCCGGTTTCCCATCTCCGATCGCCTTCCCGTTCAGGCTCACCACCGGCCAGATAAAGGTGGTGGCCGAACTGATGAAAATCTCCCGCGCAGACTGCGCCTCTTCCAGCGTGAACGGACGTTCTTCGAATCGCAGATCGTTTTGTTTGGCCAGTTCGAGCAGCGCCCGACGCGTGATCCCGTGCAGGATATGGGTGCTCAGCGGACGGGTGATGAGCGTGCCCCCGGCATCAACGATCCAGGCATTGCTGGAACTGGCTTCGGTGATCAGACCGTTTTCGACCAGCAGCGCGTCGTCCGCATCGTGTTTATGCGCGTACTCTTTGGCGAGGCACGGAGCTAACAAACCGACGGTTTTAATGTCGCGACGCTGCCAGCGGATGTCATCCACGGAAACCATACGGATGCCGGTTTGGGATTTCGGGTGATGAATCAGCGGACGGGCCTGCGTGAACATCAGGAAAGTCGGGCTGACAGTTTCGCCGGGAAAATCAAAGTCACGGTCGCCGCTGTTGCCACGGCTTATTTGCAGATAAACCGCCCCTTCGCGCAAATTATTTTCGGCGATAAGCCGGTTTTGCAGGATTTCGATTTCTCCTGGTGCGCAAGGTAGCCGCAGATCTAGCGCCTGACACGAACGCGCCAGCCGGGCGAGATGCGCGGCGTTATCCAGCAACCGGCCATTCAGGACGGCGCTCACTTCATACACCGCATCCGCAAATAAGAAACCGCGATCAAAGACAGACACCTTCGCATCCTGCTCGGCAACAAACTCCCCGTTGAGGTATACCGTTCTGGTCATGTTATTTTTCCTGGCCAAATTGAAATAGGATTTTTATTAGCTTACCTGAGTCACAGGAATAAACTGCGTGAAAACTGAGCAGGCGATGTTGACGTAACGCAGGTTTCTGGTGTCCGGCGCATAAAAAAAGCGCTCCGTTGAGCGCTTTTCAGAAAGTCACCCGAAGGTGTCACATTTCGCCTTTCTTCTTTTTATTGCGGATCACAAGCCAGCTGATCAGCGCCATCACCACACCAATAAAGATGAACCAGATGCCGAGCATCAGCTGCGGTGCCATTTCACCCGGCGGGGTTTCAGGGCTGCCCACAATCAGGCCGTGAAGCGTGGCGACAACGCCGATTACCAGTAAAATCAGGCTGTTGCGTAATAAACGACGGGCGACAGTCATAGGTTGTCTTGGAGTGGCCATCAGTGCGTCCTTGAGCAAAAAAATAATGATAAGGGCGCATAATAGCGCCCCTGATTTTTATGTCAAAACAGACTGCTCACAACTTCAGCCGGTTTTCAGCGGCGGTTGCGAACCAGCTGGTAGCGACGGGTAAGATATTCCACCGGCGCGCTCCAGATATGCACCAGACGGCAGAACGGAAACAGCAGGAATAAGGTCATCCCAAGCACCAGATGCACGCGGAAGATTAACGCCACGCCATCCAGATGGGCTGCCGCACCGCCGTGGAAAGTCACCACAGACTGCGCCCAGCCGACCAGTTTCATCATTTCGCTGCCGTCCATATGCTGCGCAGAGAACGGAATAGTACTCAATCCCAGGGCACACTGGATAACCAGCAGCGCGATAATCATGATGTCACCAAAGCTGGACGAGGCACGCACGCGCTCGTTGCTCAGACGACGCCACAGCAACATACCGCCACCGACCAGCGTCATCACCCCGCAGGCACCCCCGGCAATCATCGCCATTTGCTGTTTTACCGGCACCGGCAGGAAGGATTCGTACATCCAGTGCGGTGTCAGCATCCCGAAGGCATGACCGGCGATAATGCCGAGAATACCGACGTGGAACAGCGGCGAAGCGATGCGCAGGATCTTTTTCTCAAGGATCTGACTGGAACCGGCGCGCCAGCTGTACTGGCCGTAGTCGTAACGCAGCCAGCTGCCGACCAGAAATACCGTGCCGCACAGGTACGGGTAAATATTGAAAAAGAAGTTGTTGAGGAAGTCGGTCATTTGCGTGGTTCCCCCGCAGGCATTTCATCAAGGTTCAGATACTGTGGTGCAACCGCACCGGCAAAGCGTTTCTGATGCGCGGCTTCTTCACCCGACGCACAACTTTGCTCACCGAGGAATTTGATTTGTTCCTCTTCCCAGACCGCGTCCAGCGCAGCCGGTGTGTCATCACGGGCTTCCTGTTTGATCCCTTCGCGCACGGTTTCGGTGGCGATATCACTGCCGGACAGCGCCAGCAGTAAATCAAACAGTTCGGCGTAATGGCTGTCGCGTTCCTGCAAACGGGCACTGAGCAAGGCCAGAATAGGCGCGATATCCCGCAACCCTTCGCGCGCCTGAGCTTCATCACGCGTGGTGAGGTATTCCAGATACAGCGGCAGGTAATCCGGCAGCTCGCGGCTGTCAATTTCCAGCCCGGCTTCACGGTATTGCTCCATCAGATCGACCATGGCCTGCCCGCGGTCACGGGATTCGCCGTGAACGTGTTCAAACAACAGCAGCGATGTCGCGCGGCCACGGTCAAACAAACCGGTGTACGCCGACTGCGCGTCGAGTAAATCTTTCTGGCAGAAATCCGTGATGTACAGCGCCAGATCCAGACGCTGCTCTGAGTTCAGTTCTGCTGACTGTGTGACCGCCTCGAGAAGCTCCATCTTATGGTTCCAGAGATCTTCAGAAGGATAATCGAGCAGCAGGCCGATGATGCGTAAACTGTTCATTAGCCTTTCCTTTCTGTTTTCGCGCCGATGTCGATGGCATCAATGCGTTTGCTGTTGAAAAGGTTGAATTTGGTATCGCTGCCGTGACAACCGTCTCCGAAGCTGAAACCACAGCCTTTGGCTTCCGGAAACGCTTCCCGGGCCTGTTCACGGTGGCTGGAAGGCACCACGAAACGGTCTTCGTAGTTGGCAATCGCCAGATAGCGGTACATTTCTTCGGCCTGCGCCGCAGACAACCCGACCTGTTCCAGCGCGCTGGTGTCCGTAACGCCTTCCACCGTTTCAGCACGTTTGAAGTGACGCATCGCCAGCATACGTTTCAGCGCACGCAGCACCGGCGCGGTGTCGCCCGCGGTCAGCAGGTTCGCCAGATATTGCACCGGAATGCGCAGGCTCTCGACATCCGGCAACACGCCGCTGTGCGGCAAAGCACCGGCGTCGGCTGCGGACTGAATCGGAGACAGCGGCGGCACGTACCAGACCATTGGCAGCGTGCGGTATTCAGGATGCAGCGGCAGCGCCAGCTTCCATTCAATCGCCATTTTGTAAACCGGCGACTGACGCGCAGCGTCCATCACAGAAAGCGGAATGCCGTCCTTTTCAGCCTGCGCGATCACTTCCGGGTCGTTCGGATCGAGGAAGATGCTCATCTGGCTTTCGTACAAGTCTTTATCGTTTTCGACTGATGCCGCTTCGGCGATACGGTCGGCGTCATACAACACCACGCCGAGATAGCGGATACGACCCACGCAGGTTTCGGAACAGACCGTTGGCTGGCCGGCTTCGATGCGCGGATAGCAGAAAATACATTTTTCTGACTTGCCGCTTTTCCAGTTGAAGTAGATTTTCTTGTACGGACAACCGGTCAGGCACATACGCCAGCCGCGGCATTTGTCCTGGTCGATCAGTACGATGCCGTCTTCGCCGCGTTTATAAATCGCACCGCTCGGACAGGTCGCCACACACGCCGGATTCAGGCAGTGTTCGCACAGACGCGGCAGGTATGCCATGAAAGTGTTTTCAAACTCGCCGTACATCTCTTTTTGCATATTGGCGAAGTTCTGATCGGCAGAACGTTTGCTGAACTCCGTGCCCAGATCGTCTTCCCAGTTCGGGCCACCGGTAATTTTCTTCATGCGCTTGCCGGTCAGCAGCGAGCGCGGACGGGCTACCGGCTGATGTTTGCCGTCTTTCGCGGTGTGCAGATGCTGATAATCAAAATCAAACGGTTCGTAGTAATCATCGATTTCCGGCATGTGCGGGTTAGCGAAGATTTTATGCAGCAGATTGGCTTTGTTACCCATGCGCGGCTGCAGTTTGCCGTTGATTTTGCGGATCCAGCCGCCCTTCCATTTTTCCTGATTTTCCCAGTCGTGCGGATAACCCAGACCCGGTTTGGTTTCCACGTTATTGAACCACGCGTATTCCATCCCTTCGCGGCTGGTCCAGACGTTTTTACAGGTCACGGAACAGGTGTGGCAGCCAATGCATTTGTCGAGATTCAGCACCATGCCGACTTGTGAACGAATTTTCATTTGGCTTTCTCCTGTGACGCCACGCCCTGCACGTAGTCGTTACCTTCATCATCTAACCAGTCGATGCGGTTCATTTTGCGGACAATCACGAACTCATCACGGTTAGAACCGACGGTGCCGTAATAGTTGAAACCGTAAGACAGCTGCGCGTAACCGCCGATCATGTGGGTCGGTTTCGGGCAAACGCGGGTCACCGAGTTGTGAATACCGCCGCGCTGCTGGCTGATTTCTGAGCCCGGAATATTCACGATGCGTTCCTGCGCGTGATACATCATGGTCATCCCCGCCGGTACGCGCTGGCTGACCACCGCACGGGCGCTCAGCGAGCCGTTGGCGTTGAAAGCTTCGATCCAGTCGTTATCTTCGATGCCCAGTTTTGTGGCATCGTCTTCACTGAGCCAGACAATCGGGCCGCCGCGGCCTAAGGTCAGCATCAGCAGGTTGTCGCTGTAGGTGGAGTGAATGCCCCATTTCTGGTGTGGCGTCAGGAAGTTCAGCGCCATCTCCGGGTTGCCGTTTGGCTTCGCATTCAGCAACGGCTGCGCCGCGCGGGTGTCGATTGGCGGACGGTACACCAGCAGGCTTTCACCGAAAGCACGCATCCACGCGTGATCCTGATAAAGCTGCTGACGGCCAGACAGCGTGCGCCACGGGATCAGCTCATGCACGTTGGTGTAACAGGCGTTGTAAGAAACGTGTTCGTCTTCCAGACCTGACCAGGTCGGGCTGGAGATGATTTTGCGCGGCTGAGCCTGAATATCGCGGAAACGGATTTTCTCGTCTTCTTTATTGAGCGCCAGATGCGTATGGTCGCGGCCGGTATTTTCACTCAGCGCCGCCCAGGCTTTCACCGCCACCTGACCGTTGGTTTCCGGTGCCAGCGTCAGGATGACTTCCGCCGCATCAATCGCGGAGTTGATCATCGGCTGGCCTTTAGCGGTGCCATCCGGCTTGGTGTAGTTCAGCTTTTTCAGTAAATCGACTTCGCTGTCAGTGTTCCAGCTGATGCCTTTACCGCCGTTACCGAGTTTTTCCAGCAATGGCCCGACTGAGGTGAAACGTTCATAGGTATTCGGATAATCACGTTCAACGGTCATCAGATGCGGCGCGGTGCGTCCCGGGATCAGGTCGCATTCGCCCTTTTTCCAGTCTTCCACGCCCAGCGGCTGCGCCAGTTCGGCGGCAGAATCGTGCTGGATTGGCAACGTCACCACATCGGTTTCCACGCCAAGATGCCCGACGCAAACCCGTGAGAATTCTCTGGCAATGCCTTTGTAGATTTCCCAGTCGCTTTTCGAATCCCACGCCGGATCCACAGCGGCAGACAGCGGATGAATAAACGGATGCATATCCGAGGTATTCATGTCGTCTTTTTCATACCAGGTCGCGGTCGGCAGAACGATGTCGGAATACAGACAGGTGCTGGACATACGGAAATCAAGCGTCACCACCAGATCCAGTTTGCCTTCACCGCCCTGCGCCTGCCATTCGACTTCTTCCGGCATCACGCCGCCCTGAATGCCCAAATCTTCTCCCTGAATACCGTGTTCGGTGCCCAGCAGATATTTCAGCATGTACTCGTGGCCTTTACCGGAAGAACCCAGCAGGTTGGAGCGCCAGACGAACAGGTTACGCGGGAAGTTCTGCGGGTTGTCCGGTTGTTCCGCGGCGAAACGCACGCTGCCGTCTTTCAGGGCTGCGACGGTGAAATCTGCCGGAGACTGACCGGCGGCTTTCGCCTGTTCCGCGATGTGCAGCGGGTTAATGTTGAGCTGCGGCGCAGACGGCAACCAGCCCATACGTTCGGCGCGCACGTTGAAATCAATCATGCTGCCGGTGAATTTGGATTTATCCGCCAGCGGGGATAACAGTTCCTGCGGCGCGACGGTTTCATAACGCCACTGGCTGGAATGGTTATAGAAGAACGAGGTGCTGTTCATGTGGCGTGGCGGACGCTGCCAGTCAAGGCCAAACGCCAGCGGCTGCCAGCCGGTTTGCGGACGCAGTTTTTCCTGTCCGACGTAGTGAGCCCAGCCACCACCGCTCTGCCCCACACAGCCGCAGAAGATCAGCATGTTGATCAGGCCGCGGTAGTTCATGTCGAGGTGATACCAGTGGTTCATCCCGGCGCCGACGATGATCATCGAACGGCCATGCGTTTTGTTGGCGTTATCAGCAAATTCATGCGCGATACGCACGATGTTTTGCTGCGAAACGCCGGTGATTTTCTCGGCCCAGGCTGGCGTATAGGCTTTAATTTCGTCAAAGCTTTGCGCGCAGTTTTCATCATTCAGGCCGCGTTCAATGCCGTAGTTCGCCAGCGTAAGGTCGTAAACACTGGCGACCAGACCGGTGCTGCCGTCGGCCAGTTGCAGGCGTTTCACCGGCAGTTTGTGCATCAGGATTTCATCCAGCGCCACGCTGTTGAAATGCTCGCTGACCGCGCCGCCGAAGTACGGATAACCGACATTGACCACTTCATCGTGATTATCAAGCAGGCTCAGCTTCAGGCTGACGTCTTTGTGTTCTTTCCCTTCGCGGGACTCCAGATTCCACTGGCCCTTTTCGCCCCAGCGGTAACCGATGGAACCTAACGGAGACACCAGCTCGCCAGTGTTTTCGTCAAAGGCGATGGTTTTCCACTGCGGGTTATTTTCCTGACCGAGGTTGTCCACCAGATCAGACGCACGCAGCATTCGGCCTGCGGCATACGAACCGTCTTCACGCGGTTCAAGCATCACCAGCATCGGCATATCGGTGTAACGACGCACGTAGTCGGTGAAGTACTGGCTCGGATTATCGATATGGAAGGATTTGAGGATCACATGGCCCATTGCCAGCGCCAGCGCGCTGTCGGTGCCTTGTTTCGGTGCCAGCCACTGGTCGCAAATCTTGGCGATTTCGGCGTAATCCGGCGTTATGGCGACCGTTTTGGTGCCTTTGTAGCGCACTTCGGTAAAGAAATGGGCGTCCGGCGTACGGGTCTGCGGAACGTTCGAACCCCAGGCGATAATATAAGAAGAGTTGTACCAGTCGGCCGATTCCGGCACGTCGGTCTGCTCACCCCAGGTTTGCGGAGAAGCCGGTGGCAAATCGCAATACCAGTCGTAAAAGCTCAGACACACGCCGCCGATCAGCGACAGATAACGTGCGCCGGACGCGTAGGACACCATCGACATCGCCGGAATGGGCGAGAAACCGATAATACGGTCTGGCCCGAAAGTCTTGGCGGTATAAACGTTAGAGGCCGCAATCAGTTCATTCACTTCCTGCCAGCTCGAACGGACAAAACCGCCGCGACCACGTGCGGCTTTATATTCTTTGGCTTTCTCCGGCTGATTAATAATCGAACCCCAGGCATCGACCGGATCGCTGTGTTTCAGTTTGGCTTCACGCCATAACTGGATCAGCTTTTTGCGCATCAGCGGATATTTCAGGCGGTTTGCGCTGTAGAGATACCAGGAATAACTGGCACCACGCGGGCAACCACGCGGCTCGTGGTTCGGCAAGTCCGGACGGGTGCGCGGATAGTCGGTCTGCTGGGTTTCCCAGGTAACCAGACCGTTTTTGACGTAAATCTTCCAGCTGCATGAACCGGTGCAGTTAACACCGTGCGTGGAACGGACCACTTTGTCGTGCTGCCAGCGGCTGCGGTAGCCGTCTTCCCAGTCACGATTGGTATTCAGCGTCTGGCCATGGCCGTCAGCGAAAGGTTCAGCTAGCTGTTTGAAATAGCGAAACCGGTCAAGAAACTTGCTCATCCGGGACTCTCCTGTGCAAAGGCCTGTGGCGCTTTGTCATTATGTGAATGGCGGGGAATACAACTTCATTGCTCACGTTGGCCTCAGGGTATGCACCCCACACGCGCGCCTACTTGATTGCGATCAACGCCTTCGCGTCATGTATTTATTTACATAACGCCAGATACTCCCAAAGAGGTATAAAATTAATTGCATATAACCTTATGATTAATAAACAATAATTTCATAAGGAGAACAAAAATGAGAGGAAGAAGCCCTCAGGAGGAAAATTGGGGGTAAGGGAGTCTGAATGTGACAGTATTGTGAAATCACGCAGGAGGATATTGTATTTACGCCGATGTCTGGCGTAATGGAGCGACCCGTTTTGGCTACCAGAAACCCTTAATGCAGACAGAAAAACCCGCCGTTCTTAATTTCAACGATGAAGTCACCGGAATGATTTACGGCTTCGTTTTTCGCCCACACCGCCCCGCTGAACGCGTTTCCTCGCAGCAGGTTCAGGAAGCTTATCAGCAGATCTGCCACGATCAGGGATTCGTCTGGATCCACGTTAATCTTAATCACGCCATGTCCGAAAAATGGCTGAAGAAGCATTTCGGCGTCGGTGAGGTTTTCTTTGAAGAAATCCGTGAAGGTTCGCGCAGTACGCGCATCGAAAGGCTCGATGACACGTTACTGGCGGTGCTCAACGACGTCATTTTTCGCCCGGATGAAGCCAGTGATGAAGTCTCGACGCTGTGGCTGAGTTGTCATCAGCAACTGGTGGTTACCGCGCGCCACAAACCGGTGCGGCTGATCGAGCAGTTATTCAAACGCCTGGAGCATCTGAACATCACCACGCCGACGGCGCTGCTGGTGCATCTGCTGCAAGAACAGGAGGATTTGCTTGAGCAGATTGTCCGTCGCGCCAATCAGTACGTGGACACCATCGAAGAGCGCCTGCTGAGCCATCACGTCAAAAAGAACCGCGCCAATCTGGGGCGTTTACGGCGTATGCTTTTGCGTTTCCAGCGTTTACTCGCCCCGGAACCGACGGCGCTTTTCCGCCTGCTCAATCGCCCTCCGGCCTGGATTGCGCCAGGCGTGGTGCAGGATTTACGCCAGTTTGCCGAAGAGTTTTCCGTTGTGCTCAATGACCTGATTGCGCTGACCGAACGTATCCGCCTGCTTCAGGAAGAGATCACTTCGCGCCAGATGGAGCAAAGCAACCGCACGCTGTACGTGCTGACCGTCATTACCGTGCTGGCGTTGCCCATCAACATTGTGGCGGGCTTTTTCGGCATGAACGTGGGAGGAATTCCGCTCGCCGGCAATCACCACGGTTTTATCCTGCTGGTGGTGATTGTCGGGTTATTCACCCTTCTGGCGGGCTGGTACGCGTTTAAACGCCGCGACGACGGCTAGTGGATTGCGCGGTTACAGAAAGTCTTTGGCTTTACTGAGCAAAGCCGCTTTGGTGATCACGCCCAGCAAACGGCGTGATTCGGCGTTTTCCAGCACCGGCAGGCGTTCGAGCGGTGAATTGCTGAACATTGCCCAGGCCTGTTCGTAGCTGGCGTGCTGAAAGAGTGTGGTAAATTCCTGTTCGATAAACGGGTCAATCGCGCTGCCGGCTTTCAGGCTGCCGTCAATAATCCCGCTGGCGACCACGTTGGTCGGCACCACCCCGAGAAAGCGTTCCTCCCTGTCCACCACGTACACATACCGCGTGCGCTGTTTCAGCCCTTCACTCACCACTTCCGAAAGCGTGGCGTCAACGTACATTTTTGAGCACGGCGTAATCAGCGAGGCCACCGTGCTGTATTCAAACGCATTTTTTGCGGCAAAGCGCGCGTTGTGCCGCGCCAGCACTGGATAGGTTCCACCCACTTTCAGCCGCGAGGCGACCACATACGAAATCGCCGTCGCCAGCATCAGCGGGAATAACAGCGAACTGTTGAGCGTCATTTCGAACGCCATCATGATCGACATCAGCGGCGCATGGCTGGTCGCCGCCAGCAGCGCGCTCATGCCGATGGCGGCATACAGCCCGACCGGACCGGGATCAAACCCCAGCCATTGCAGAAAAGTACACACCAGCGCCCCGCCCGCCGCGCCGATCAGCAGCGAGGGCGTAAACAAACCGCCGACCGCACCGGAACCGATGGTGATCGCCGTGGCAACAATTTTCAGGATCAGCAGCACCAGCAGTGGCGTCTGTAAATCGCCGTTATTGAGTATTAAATCAATCACTTCAAAACCGTTGCCGAGCACCAGCGGCGAGATCATCGCCACCAGCCCGACGCCCAGGCCACCCAGCCCGAGGCGCAGCGCCGGATGCGAAATGGGTTTCATCCACTGACGGACTTTATCGATAGACGAGATGAATAATGGCCCGAGAATGCCCGTCGCCACACCGATAAACAGCACGGTGAAAATCGCCCCCAAAGACGGACTGAAAGAAACAGAGGAATAGAGATAGAGCGGCGCGTAATCCGTCAGTGATCTGACCGTGAGCACCGCAACTGACGCCGAAATAAACAGCGGGATCAGCCGCTGAACGGCAGTCACGCCAAAGGCGATTTCCGCCACAAACAGCGCACCGGCAAACGGCGCGTGATAGACCGCCGCCAGCCCGCCCGCCGCGGCCATCGCGATAATATCTGACTGATGAACGCCCTGAAAACGCGAGAGCCGCCCGAGCAGGCTGCCGCTCAGGGCAGAAAGCTGCACCATCGCGCCTTCCCGCCCGATAGAACCGCCGCTGGCGATACTGGCCAGCGACGACAGCCCGCGCAGCACGGTACTCACCACCGGAATACCCGGTAAACGCTGATCGATAACGTCCAGATAATCCGGCATCTTGCCGTGCCTGCTTTCGTGGCGCAGCGCCCACAGCAAAATGAATCCGGCAAGCACCCCGCCCGCCGTGGTGATCACCGGCCAGACTATTCGCGGGTATTCGCTGAACGCTTTGGTGATATCGCTGCCGTCGGTGAACATCAGACCGTTGATGCCGGAAATCGCCCCACGAAACGCAATAGTCACCAGCGCGGCGACGATCCCGGCGGGTATGGCAATCAGCAAATTAATCAGGTCGCTCTTTTGCAGGGATTCAGGATTGAGGGCTTTCAGGCTCATAGGGTCTCAGTGGTCTGAACATTGGCGGGGTAAGAGTATCAATTTACAACGAAACGGTGAAATTTTTGGTTTTCACGCACTTTGCTTTCTGGACGTCATGATCCAGAACCCGGTGAGTATCTGCCAAAACGTGATGGGATAAACGGACATCCGCTCGATAAGACCGGTAGGCAGAATGCCGGACGAGATTGTCACCATACTGACCAGCCCGGTACAGCCCAGCGCCAGGCTGAAAAGTGAAAATGCCCGCCATCCTGTGCGGCGACGTTTCATCCAGCCCGCCGACAGCAAACACACATTGCCGCCCGCAATCGCCAGCACCGCGCCGGCCTGATGAACCGTCACACCGCCCGTACTGCCACCGCTGTGGAACAGCGCAATCAGCACACCGCCGATAGCATGCAGCAAACCGGATAAGAGAAATACGTTGCGACCCGGACCGCTGAATAACGGGCGTAGCAGCCAGCAGGCTATAAAGAACAGAATGCCTTCGGCCGCGAAACCCGCGTTCATCACGTTATGCAGCGGTGAGCGAATGTCGCGGCCGTCCGGCGTCATGCCACACGAGGTAATACCCAAATCGCTGATGTAATTATGCAGATATGAATAGGAAGGATCCCGCCAGCCCGTGGAACTGATTTTTTCCGCCAGTAAATACAGAACACCGCCGAGGGCGAAGCACACCGCACCGGTTTTTTGCCGAGTAGATTGAGTCTGCATGGAGGTCTTAGTGATGGGATGTGAGGTAATAGTAGGACAAAAAAAGTCGGGCGTGGAGGGATCCAAAGGAGGAAAAGCACTTTCCTCCTTTGGGCAGTTTCGGCCATTGTTGCGGAGTAATCACCGTTCGTGCGAAACCTAAATTTTCACAATACTCAGGAATACGGGTTCATAAAGCCCCTTATTCCTTCGTCACCGTATCCAGATACAACTGGCTGCCCGCCACGTTCTGGCTTGCACCTTTCACGTTATCGCGTATTGCCACCAGCAATTTGCTTTGCAGCGCCACCACAAACGGCGAGTTTTTTTGCAGTTCGCGTTGTAAATCGGCGTACAGCGCTTTACGTTTGGTCGGATCAGATTCCGCCGCGGCTGCGCGCGTTTGTTTACTGATTTCCGGGATCACCCACTGAATGCGTTGCGCCAGCGTTTTCGGGCCGTTTGGCACGTTATAGGCGAAGGTGCTGGCGTTAGTGTTCGGGTCGAGGTAATCCGCGCCCCAGTAAGTGAAGATCGACTGGAATTTGTGCGCGCGCATGCGGGTAAGCACGTCGCTTTCCACCAGCGGATGTACCACTAAATTGATATCCGCTTTGGCGAAACTGGCCTGCAATGCCTGCGCAATATCAGAATACGGTGGCTGGTTGATCACGATTAAATCGATTTTGGTGCCCGGCGCAATCCCGCCTTTGCTCAGAATCGCTTTGGCTTTGGCGACATCGTATTTATAGGGCTGATCGTCAATCGCGCCCGCCAGACCGTCCGGCAGGAAGGTCTGATGAATACCGTACTGGCCTTTCAGCAGGTCGGTAGAAATCCCCTGATAATCGACCAGCCAGCGCGCTGCTTCCCACAGCGCAGGGTTTGCCAGCGCCGGTTGCGTGGTATCGCCAACGTTAAACGCCAGATAGAACACTTTGGCCGCCGGGAATTGCGCAACGTGAACCCCCTTCTCTTTTTGCAGCGAGCTGAACTGGTCAGCACCCAAATCGTAAGCCACGTCCGCATCGCCGTTCAGCACCAGCAGACGGCGCGTTGACGGGTCGCCCACGTTTTTAAACAGCACATTCTCAATCTTCGCCAGCGGTTTAGCGTTCGGGTTACGTTTGAAAATCAGCGCTTCGTGCGGCACATAGTTACGCACTTCAAACGCGCCGCTGCCCGCAGAGCGTGAACGCAGCCAGCTGTTGCCGAAATCATTCTGATCGACATGCTCTTTCAGCAATTTGCTGTCCACAATCCCGGCGACCGGCGCGGACAGAATGCTCAGCACCAGCCCGCTGCCGATATCGGCCGGCCAGCTAAGCTGCACTTTGTCGTCAGCAATTTTTTTCAGATTGCCGTCCACGTTATCCGGCGTCCAGCCCAGTTCACCGAGAATAAACGACGGGCTTTTATTGAGTTTCACCACGCGGGTAAACGAATAAATCACATCGTCGGCCGTCACCGGATTGCCGCTGGAAAATTTCTGGCCAGGCTTGAGGGTGAAGATCAGACTGTGCGCGTCCGGCCCCGGCTGCCAGCTGGCAGCGGCGTCCGGGTCGAGCTTATCGGGATGCTGCCGGTCGGATTGCACCAGTTGCTGATAAAGGTTTACCAGATTGCCGGAACTGACGGTTTCAAAACTTTCCGCCGGATCCAGACTGATAATGCCTTCGAGCGAACCTGCGACGACCAGTGTATCTTTTGGCGTCGCCGCATCCACGCGGGTCACGGCCATCAGCAGCAGGAATAACAGGGAAGGAACACGTACTTTCATTGAGGTCGATCTCCACAGGTGAAAAGACAGTTTTTCCGAGTGTAGAGGTGCAGCGGCAAGGCCAGAACAATGAAATAAAGCTATGTATTTTAATAAAATAGATTAAGGAATGAAAAAGACTCGCTTTTTATAAAGCCACTATGGCGCGATCAAAATCTTGCTGAACGGAGCGTACCGGGGACCTGCGGGACGGCGGCGATATGCCGCCCCCAAGTCGCTGAGGGCCGACGCCCACGGTTTTGAATTTGACCGTGAATATGGCCTTGAATTTGAACTTAAAACCCTCAACAGCTTCAGCTCAGCACATACCCCTTGGCCATATGCACCGCCCGATCACACATATGATCAATCACATCCGCATCGTGGCTCACCAGAATCATGGTCAGATCGCTGGTCGCTTTCAGGTCATTCAGAAGATTGAGGATTTCCGCCTGTACCGACATATCCAGCGCGGAGGTCGGTTCATCGAGCAGCAGCAGTTTGGGTTTAAGCAACAGTGCACGCACAATCGCCACGCGCTGACGCTGGCCGCCGGAAAGCTGGTGCGGATAGCGGTTCATCAGCACCGGATCCAGCCCGACCTGACGGAAACCTTCGGCAATTTTCTGTTCGATATCCTGCTCTTTGAGGATTTTCAGCGGCTCCGCCAGCGTGCGCAGCAGCTTGTGTTTCGGGTGCAGCGAGGCATACGGATCCTGAAATACCATCTGCACATCGCGGCGCAGGCTGCCGGTAAACGGTTTGCCCGGTTTCACTTTATGATCCAGCAGCGTCAGGCTGCCGTCCCAGTTGCCGTTCAGCCCGGCGAGTACCCACAGCAAAGAGGATTTACCGCAGCCGGACGGCCCGACCAGACCGAAACATTCGCCTTTGTTAATCGTCAGGCTGACGTTATGCACCACGGTACGCACTTCGTAACCCTGACGGTGCGAAACGCTCAGCTTATCCAGTTCCGCAACGATTTCAGTCATGGCGAGATTCCTTTTTCAGTGACGCCAGCAGTGCGCGATCCAGCACCGGCAGGCGTTCTCCGTGCGTAAATTTGCTCGGACGGCATGACCACAGCGTATGCGTATACGGATGCGTGGCCTGCGCCAGCTGGTCTGCCGGCAGTTCATCCAGCAATTCGCCCTTGTACATCACCAGCACGCGCTCGCAGTGGTGCGCAACCTGTTGCAGGTCGTGGCTGATCAGAATCAGCCCCATGTTGCGCTGTTCCACCAGCCGTTCAATCAGTCCGAGAACCTGTTCGCGCATGTCGAAATCCAGCGCAGACGTCGGTTCATCAGCAATCAGCCATTGCGGATCGTTGATCAGCGCAATCGCCAGCATCACGCGCTGGCCCATCCCGCCGGAAAGCTGATGCGGATATTGTTGTTGCAGGAAGGCCGGATTCGGCAGGCCGACGGCGTTAAGCATATCGGCGACTTTTTCCTGCCGCTCTTTGCGGCCAAGACGCGTATGCAGGCGCAGCGGTTCTTCCACCTGTTTGCCGATTTTCTGCGTCGGATTCAGCGCATGTTTCGGATCCTGCATCACCATCGACACACGGTTCCCGCGAAGACGGCTCCACTCGCGTTCTTTCAGCGTGGTCAGATCATTGTCACCGAGCGTCAGCTCGGAAGCGCGCAGCTTGCACGGGTGCGGCAGTAATCCCATCAGGGCGCGCGCGGTCAGGGATTTACCGGAACCCGATTCCCCCACCAGCGCCACACGTTCCTGCCCGACGCTGAAAGAGAGCGATTTCACCAGTTCCAGCGGGCGTTCGCCCGGCAGATAAATGGTGAGATCTTTCGCCGTCAGCCGGTCGGTGTGCTGCGTCTTCTGGTGATTGTGTTGCTGATGAAGCGTTTGAGCATCAGTTGCCATGTCGTGGATCCATTTTGTCACGCAGGCCGTCGCCCAGCAGGTTGAAAGCCAGACTGGCAAACAGAATTGCACCACCCGGCGCAGCCGCTACCCACCACTGGTCGAAAATCACTTTACTGCCTTCGGCAACCATCGAGCCCCATTCGGCGGTCGGTGGCTGAATGCCCATACCCAGGAACCCCAGACCGGCAGACGCCAGAATAATGCCGCCCAGACTGAGTGCCGCACGCACGACCGCGCTGGGCAGACACAACGGCAGAATATGGCCGAACATCAGACGCAAACCGCCGATGCCCTGCATTCTCGCCGCCGCCAGATAATCACTGCGCCGCAGCGCCAGCGTTTCCGCCCGCGCCTGACGCGCAAACGGCGGCCAACTGGTGAAGGCCAGCGCCAGTGCGCCATTCATCAGCCCCGGCCCCATAATAGCGACAAGTGCCAGTGCCATGACCAGACTCGGCAATGACATCACGATGTCGGTCAGGCGCATCAGAATGCGCTCAAACCAGCCACCGATATACCCGGCGCTGATGCCGATTAACAGCCCCACCGGGATGGTCAGGATCAGGATAAGCGACACCAGCAGCAGTGTCGGACGTGCGCCGTAAATCACGCGGGAAAGCAGATCGCGGCCAAAGCCGTCAGTGCCCAGCCAGTGCGCGCCGGACGGCGGCAGCAGGCGTAATTCGATGTGCTGAATATTGGGGTCAAAAGGCGCAAGCAGCGGTGCGAGCAGCGCGGTCAGCACCAGAATTGCCACCAGTACCAGGCCGACCGAGAGCGCAGTGATACGGCGCGCGGGCTTCCAGACGTTAGCCCCGGCGTCAGCCTGCGCCGGTTGTTCAGGGATCATTTGTTGAGTCATAAGCGAAAACTACCGGGTCCGCGGATCGAGCAAATAAGTAAGGGCGTCAGCCAGCGCATTGAGCAGCACGAAACAGGTGCCGATCAGCAATGTTGCGCCGAGAATGGCCGGGGTATCCGCTGCAAACAGCGCAGTGGTCAGGTAACGTCCGACGCCAGGCCAGGCAAACACGGTTTCCGTCAGTACCGCCCCTTCCAGCAGGCTGGCATAAGAAAGGGTGAGCACGGTAATCAGCGTGCCCAGCACGTTCGGGAAGACGTGGCACAGCAACACGCGCACCCTGCCCGCGCCTTTTGAGCGCGCCAGGATCACGTATTCTTTGTTCATTTCGCCCAGCATGGACGCACGCAAAAGGCGCGTAATCCCTGCCATCGACAGCATCGCCAGCACCGTCACCGGTAACCATAAATGGCTGATCGCGTTGTAGAACATGTCACGGTCGCCGGAAAGCCAGGTATCAATCAGCACAAAACCGGTGCGCGGCGTCATGGTGTACATGTACAAATCGTCGAGCCGTCCGGGGCCGCCCGCCCAGTGCAGTACGGCGTAAAACAGCAGCAGGCCGAGCAGACTTAACCAGAAAATCGGCACGGAATAACCGAGCAGCGAAACAAACCGGGCGATGTTATCCAGCCAGCTTCCGGGTTTCCACACGGCCAGCAGCGCCAGCAAAATCCCCAGCGTTCCGCCCAGCAAAATGGAACAGGTTGCCAGTTCTACCGTCGCCGGAAAGGTGCGCATCAGATCGCTGGCGACCGGCTGCGCGGTGATGCGGGAAATCCCCATATCGCCATGCGCGAGGTGATCCAGATATTTGGCGAACTGCACGGGAACCGACTGGTCCAGCCCCAGATCGCGACGTACCTGCGCGTAGGTGGCCTCACTGGCGTGATCGCCCGCGACCTGCAACGTCGGGTCAATCGGGGCAAGATGGGAAAGCGTAAAGGTGAACGCCAGCAAGCCGAGCAATGTCAGCGCCAGCGAAATCACGCCGGTCAGCAAACGGCCTGACCAGCGCCAGCCCTGCCGGACGAATCCGGCGGGCGTTGAACTGTCTGTCATTACTTAGTGACCTTGCTGTAGAAGACCATGTCCGGGTTGATGCCCTGAACATATCCTTTAATGTTGTCACGCACGGCAATCAGGCTTTTGGCCTGCAAACCAACGACAAACGGTGAGTTTTTCTGCACTTCAAGTTGCAGCTGACGATAATCCGCCACGCGTTTTGCCTGATCGGGCTCTGCAATAGCGGCCAGCGTCAGTTTGTTCAGGGCAGGAATTGACCAGTTAGCACGCCATGCCAGCGTTTTGCTGCCATCTTCCGGGTTGAACGCAAACGCAGAGGCATTGGTATTCGGGTCAAAGTAATCCGGGCCCCACGAAGACATGTACGCGTCGTAATCGTGTGATTTCACTTTGGTGGAGATCTGCTGGCTTAAGCCCGGATCCAGTTTCACGGTCACGCCGCCCTGCGCGAAGCTGGCCTGCAAGGCCTGCGCGATGTCCAGATACGGTGGCTGGTTTGACGTGGAGAGCGTGAAGCTCACATTCGTGAGACCTGCTTTGGCCAGAATCGCTTTGGCTTTGGCCGGATCATAGGTGTACGGCGTGTCATTTACCGCGCCGAGATAGCCTTCCGGCAGGAATGCCTGATGCACCTGGAACTGATTTTTCATCAGATCATGCGCGATGTGGTTGTAGTCAAACAGGTAACGTGCCGCTTCCCAGAAAGCCGGATTGCCCAGCGCCGGAGAAGCTTTGGCATTAAATTGCAGGAAATACAGGGAAGCATAAGGGATCGCCAGCGGCTTCACGCCCTTCTTGCCTTCCAGCGCAGCCATCTGGTCGGAGCCGAGGTTACGCGCCATATCGGCATCACCCTGTTCAATCAGCAGGCGGCGTGCAGCCGGATCCGGCACGTTTTTAATCAGAATGGTTTTCAGCTTCGGCGCGCCTTCGGGTGAGGTCGGGTTCGCGGAAAGAATGACCACTTCATGCGGAATATAGTTACGGATCTGGTACGGGCCGGAACCGGCGGAGTGGTTGCTCAGCCACTGGTGACCGAGATCGTCAGCGGCAACATTGGTTTTCACCAGTTTGCTGTCAACGATGGAAGACACCGGCGCAGACAGAAGGCTCAGCACGAATGACGGGCTGACGTCGGCGATCCAGCTGATTTTGACGTGATGGTCATCGAGTTTAGTCAGGAAGGTATCGACGTTTTTGTCGGTCCAGCCCAGTTGCGTCAGGATGAATGAGGGCTCAAGATTCAGCTTCACCACGCGCGACAGCGAGAAAATAACGTCATCGGCGGTCAGCGGATTACCACTGGCGAACACCGCTTTTGGCGACAGTGTAAACGTCAGGCTGCGGTTGTCTTTCGCGGCTTCCCATGAAGTCGCCAGCGTCGGTTTTAAATCGATTGGATTTTTCGGGTCTGACTGCACCAGACGCTGGTAAATGTTGTTGAAAGCCTGAACCGTCGTCAGCTCAAAACCCTGAGCCGGGTCAAAACTGGAGGTGTCATCAATGGATTGGGCGATAACCAGTGTGTCCGGCGGCGTGGCAGCCTGAACAGAGAAGCTGGCCGCAATAGCCGTAAACAGGACGGACGGTAATAAAGCTTTCATCAAGAAACACTCTCCAATGTAGCGAAATTGCTAACGTCTTATTAGTGTAAAGTTTCTTCAACCTACCAGAAAGTCTGATAAATACTATCGTTATGCATATTTTGCATAACGTTATCTGATTGGTTATTAATGAGTCAGGACGGGCGTTTGCCGGGGATTGTTACTGTACAAAATACGTGAAAAAACTCCCTTCCCCGGCGCAGGAAAGGGAGTGCCTTAAAATCAGAAGTCGTAGGTCGCGGAGAGCTTAAATTCACGCGGGTCACCTTGCGTCAGATAACCGCCCGTCGCTGATGCCCAGTATTTTTCGTTGGTGACGTTTTCCAGACTGGCACGCCATGTCAGCGTGTTTTGGCCGACCGGCATCACGTAACGCAAACCAAGATCCAGACGCGTCCAGCCGTCCACTTTCAGGCTGTTTTCTTCATCAGCATATTGCGAACCGGAGCGGATCACTTTGCCGAGCGCCGTCACACCGCTGCCGCCGGGAATATCCCATTCGCCACCAAGCACCCACTGGTAACGCGGAATACCCACCGCATCTTTGCCATTGTAAGCACCGTCCTGCGTTTGGGTCATTTCCGGGTTCATCCAGGTCACGCTGCCGTTCAGACGCACACCCAGCACCGGTTCGCCAAACACGTTCAGCTCTACGCCACGGTTACGGACTTCACCGTATGTGCCATATTCATAGGTGTCGCCGGTGGCGCGATACATACCGACCGGTTTCTTAATCTGATAAAGAGACAATGTGCCCGCAATACGGCCAAAGTCAGTTTTCACGCCGACCTCATCCTGTTTGGAGGTTTCAATGCCGGAAGCCTGACCACCGTTGGTGACGACTTTTCCGTTGTACGTGGTGCCTGACACTTCACCGGCCTGCAAGGCTTCGATGTGATTCGCGTAGAAGGAAACGTGTTCCCACGGTTTCACGACGAGGCCGAAGGCTGGCGTGACTTTCATCTGCTCAAAGGAGTCAGTTTCGGTTCCGGTGTAGCTGTAATCCTTCACGATGACGTTCTGGCGGCGCAGACCGGCAATCAGTTGCAGACGGTCGTCGAGCATCGATAAGGTATCGGAAACCGACACGCCGACGTTCTGGACACGGTTACGCAGCGCCGGATCGCCCATGCTACCGCCCGCATACAAAGTGGCCGGAGAGCTGGCGTCAACCGGATCATAAATATTGGTATTGATCGACGATGCCGACATGGTGTACGCAGTTTTGTATTTGCGGTACACGCTCGACATGCCCAGATTCACGCTGTGGCTGATAAAGCCGGTGTCGAATTTACCGCGGACACCCGCCTGCGTGGCAACGCTGTCAGAGACGTAAGGCACGGTGAGACGGCCCATGGTGGCGTTGCCGTTGTCATCTTTCAGCGTCGGAGAGCTGTAGTTACCGTATTCACGGTCATGGTTCATACCCACCGCGCCGTAAACGGTCCAGTCGTCTGCCACGTCGTATTCGGCTTTCAGCATACCGAATTCATTTTCCAGATTACTGGAAGCAAAATCCTGCCCGTAGTTTTTGGTCGCTGAAGGCGCATCCGGCACTTTGGTCGCATTGCCCAGATAGACAACCGGACGACCACCGTGAACAGTCTGTTTGGTCACGCCAAAATCAAAGGAAGAGCGGAAACGATCGCCGCGATAATCGAGGCCAACGGAGCCCATGGTCAGGCGGCGGTGTTCGTCATTAACAGCCGTTTCGCCTTCACGGTTCACGGCGTTGACGCGCACGCCCCACTGGTTGTTATCACCAAAACGACGACCGACATCCACCGCGCCGCCCACCTGAGAAGATGAGGTGTAATCAACAGTCACGCGGTTGACTGGCGTATCCGTGGCGCGTTTGGGTTCAATGTTGACGTTACCGCCCACGCCCGTGCCGCCCGGCGGTACGCCGTTAAGAAAGGCGCTGGAGCCTTTAAGCAGCTCCACGCGCTCTGCCAGTTCCATCGGCACCAGCTGCCGCGGCAATACGCCGTACAGGCCGCCGTAGGAAATGTCTTCGCCGTCTAACGCAAACCCGCGAATGTTGAAAGTTTCCGCGTAATTTCCGTAGCCGTAACCGGTCTGAACGCTGGCGTCGTTATTAAGCACATCACCAAGCGTGCGGCTTTGCTGATCCTGAATCAGTTTGTTGGTGAAACTGATGACGTTGAACGGCACATTCATGGCGTCCTGCTGACCCAGAACGCCGAGACGCCCGCCGTTGGCCACGTCGCCGTCAAGATATGCCGGCACCGGTGTCTCGCCGCCCGCTTTAAAATCGGTCTGTGCGGCAGTGACAGTAATGGTGTCGCCGGTTTTAGACGACGCCGTATCAACAGCGTCAGTCGCGGGTGTTGTGGTGGTGGCCGCATGTGCAGGCAGCGTAACCGCGGCCAGTGCGGCAGAGATCACCACTGGCAGCAATTTACGGGCGAAAACAGGCGTGTGAAAAATTTCACGTTGAGCGCGCATTGAGGATTCCCTGAAAAGTTCAATCGATAATGAGAATAATTATTAAAACCATTCGGATTATGCTCAGGCGTTTTGCAATTGCAACTGACTTTTCGTTAAAAAATCATAGTAAACAGGATGTTAATGGGGGTTTTAAGTATCAAACGGAAATCATAACGGCAGGAAACTAAGGCTAATCGCTTGAATTCAGAAAGATAAAAACGACTGCGGAGAAAGGAAACGCTGCGCAGGGAGCCCGCGCAGCGGAAAAACGTGTTTCAGGAAAATCAGCTCAGGCCGGGAACATCAAAACCGGGTGAAACAGACAGAAGCATTCTCACCTGTTTCACCAGCTCGCTCATGCAGTCATCCCGCATGCCGTAATTATTCAGCTCTTTTTCCAGCGCAAACAGATATTGCGCGTTGGTGCCCAGCGGTCCGCTGGCCTGCGCAATCAGCGGTGCGATAACCTGATAGTCAGTGTCAGCTTCATACTGCGGATGCGACGGATCCATGATAAAAACCAGCGCAGTGACTTTGCGCCCGTCGTCGAGCTCAAGCTCACACCACGTCGGACGGTAGCAGCCGGTCACCATTTCGCGTTTCCACAGCAGTTCAAGCTCTTCATGCAGTTTGTCTTCCGGCAGACGGAACGCCAGACCGGTGGTTTTTCCGCCGTCGCGCAGCGCCAGCATACGGCCCGGCTGGGCATGGGTTCCTCGCCCGGAAGTCAGACGTAAACAGAATGCACGGTGATAACCATGCAGGGTGGCAGGACGCGCCTCTTCGGAATCAAAGACCGGGTTCCACATCAGTGAACCGTAGCCAAAAATCCACACCGGGCTGTTGTCGGGGCGACGCGCCAGAGCACAACCTAATGAGGCGGCGCGTTGTTCAGGGGTCAGTAGCATCGATTCGTCGATATTGCCGAATGCTGTTTTACAATCTGCGTTACGCAGGAAATCTCGAGTTAACATTCATTCCCCCCTTCTGTACCACTTACTTTTGAACATGCCATGCTGTTAACGCTGTGTTCTCCGCTGTCGTGGGTGCGAGTGATATCTGTTATTGGACAAGCCCGGCATTTAACTGAGGCCGCCGTTTAAATTTTAGGAAGTTTAGTATTCCCGTGTTTGTTGAAACCTTATTCGTTTCTGTCGTTGCAATCAAGGTTGCGGGGGATCACAAAACGAAAATAAAGTGATTATTTTGTGAACATTGTAAGAATATTGACTTTTAAGCAGGGGATCAGAAAAAACGGGCGTGAGAAATAGTGTTTGGGAGGAGGAGTCCGGCAGGCCCGGCGTCCGGGTGCCTGCCGGGGGATATCAGGATTTCCTGGGGTGCCACTTGTCGTCATCCCCTTTTTCATAGCCATGTTTTACCGCAGCCCAGGCCACTTTATGCGCAGTTTCCTCACGCGAATCATCACCCTGCCGGTCTTTGGCTTTTGCATATTCGTCCCAGGCGCTGTTGAAGGCCTCTTTATAGATGTCCTGCGCGTGAGCAGGAAGGACATTTCGCACGGAATCGGGTAGCGCTGAGCGATTCTGATAAGGCATGATTATTCTCCTTTTTCATTACGTTCATCTTCATCACATTCATTGTGTGCTCAGTCTGTGCACAATAATAAGTCTAGCTGCTACCCTCAATGGATCCTGCCAGATTAGTCTGCGTTTCTGTTCTTTCGGGAAAAAAAAGCTGTTTTTTGCGCAGTAACCTTATGGGTATAGTAATCATTTACATAAATTGACGCATCACCAGCATTAAACACATAACAAAAACTAACTAACTGTTATTTATAACTTTAATTTATTAACAATAAAATTTAAGTAAAGAAAAAAGCACAGTTAATGCAAATTATCCACCAACAAATACTGACTAACTGATATTTCAATGACTAACATCAACTTTTTTCTGTTAACAGATTAATTTATCTACTATACTTAATGAGTTACATCTTTATGCTGCTATGCATTTTACTGACAACCGGGGACAGGCGGTTGTTACTTCGTGAGTGTTTATAAGGAGAATAATCATCATGGTGTCGTCACAGGAACATCCAAAAATCAAAACCCGCCATCAGGAATACTCCCTGATTTTCCCTATTGCCGCCCTGATTGTTCTCGTCCTATGGGGCAACAGCAGTAACTTCGCCTCCGTCGTGGGCATCAATTTAATTGCGCTGGTCGGTATTCTCGCCAGCGCATTCAGCGTTGTCCGTCACGCCGACGTCCTGGCTCACCGCTTAGGTGAACCCTACGGCTCGCTCATCCTCAGCCTTTCAGTGGTCATCCTCGAAGTCAGTCTGATTTCGGCCCTGATGGCAACCGGTGACGCCGCGCCCGCGCTGATGCGTGACACATTATTTTCCATCATCATGATCGTGACCGCCGGGCTGGTGGGTGTCGCCCTGCTGCTGGGTGGCCGTAAATTTGCGACGCAATACGTCAATCTCGGCGGCATTAAACAGTATCTGATGGCGATTTTCCCGCTGGCGGTGATCGTACTTGTTCTGCCCGCAGCCTTACCGGGCGGTAATTTCAGCACGCCGCAGGCGCTGTTTGTTGCGGTGATTTCCGCCGCCATGTACGGCGTATTCCTGCTGATTCAGACCAAAACGCACCAGAGCCTGTTTATCTATGAACATGAAGATGAAGGCGAAGAAGACGGCCACGGAAAGCCTTCTTCAAAAAGCAATCTGACGCACACACTGTGGCTGCTGGTGCATCTGGTGCTGGTCATTGCCGTCACCAAATTCAACGCCAATCCGCTGGAAAGCCTGCTGACTGAACTGAACGCGCCTGCGCAGTTCACCGGTTTCCTGGTGGCGCTGCTGATTCTTTCCCCGGAAGGTTTGGGTGCGTTAAAAGCGGTGCTGAAAAATCAGGTACAGCGCGCCATGAATCTGTTCTTCGGTTCGGTGCTGGCGACCATCTCTCTGACCGTTCCGGCGGTGACCGTTATCGCCACCCTGACCGGCCAGAACTTAATTTTCGGGCTGGACCCGGCGAACATCGTGGTCATGCTGTCGGTGCTGATTTTGTGCCAGATTTCCTTCTCGACAGGCCGTACCAATGTCCTGAACGGCACGGCGCATCTGGCATTATTCTGCGCCTATATGATGATTATTATGCTTTAACATTGGCTTATCCCTGCGAAGGGGTGAAGCATTATAAGAAAGGCCGCTCACAGGAGCGGCCTTTTTCATTATGTGATGCATTGTGGTGAGAATAAGGTTAATTACGAATAAGCATTCAGCGTTCTCTGGCACAATTCAGAGCGGACGCAGTCCTGTTTATCAAACTTAATGATGCCGACCATCTCGTCTTCTTCGAAGCGGGAAAGTGCATCGCTGAGCCCCGATACAACTCCACGTGGTAAATCACACTGGGTAATATCACCGTTAACTATAACCGTCACGTTTTCACCGAGACGCGTCAGGAACATTTTCATCTGACTGGCCGTGACATTCTGGGCTTCATCCAGAATAACCACCGCATTTTCGAAAGTACGCCCGCGCATATAAGCGAATGGCGCAATTTCAACCTTCCCTATTTCCGGCCGCAAACAATATTGCAGGAAGGAAGACCCCAGACGACGTAACAGAATGTCGTAGACCGGACGGAAATAAGGTGCAAATTTCTCTGATATATCGCCGGGCAGGAAACCGAGATCTTCATCGGCCTGGAGAACCGGACGGGTAACAATAATCCTGTCGATTTCTTTGTGAATTAATGCCTCTGCCGCTTTCGCAGCGCTGATAAATGTTTTGCCGCAGCCTGCTTCGCCGGTAGCAAAAATTAACTGCTTATTCTCTATGGCTGATAAGTAATGACCCTGAGCTTCAGTACGCGCTTCGATGACGGACGTATCGCGAGTGTCGCGAGCCATGCCAATCGATTCCAAACCGCCCATCTGTACCAATGACGTCACAGATTCTTCCTCGCGCTGGCGGTGACTGCGTGAATCATTACGAATTACACGTTTTGCTTCACGACGAGCTTTGATCACTGCTTTCTGTCTTCCCATAGTGGCACCTTACAGTTTGATTCACTTAACGCTAAGGCATAATGCCCGCACGGTTATGTTTCACTAACAAATGAGGTTTTGGTCTCCTTTTAGACCAAGTACAGCCATTGAATATCGTGAAGAGGAAAATAGACCAAAGCGATTATGAGATAATCTTTTGGCTGCTTTCTGTTCACAAGGAGGCATTGTCATATCCACCGAAAATAAAACTCTCAATGAAAGTAAAATCCTCGATAATGACAAACCGCTGACCCGCACAGTGAAATTGCCAGAATAAAAGCCAATGCGTTTCGCAGTTGTTTTAAAAGGGATGAAAGAGTCAGTTAAAGAACAGGGTTGATGGTGCGTGGATGATAACTTCTCTAAAAAGCGGTAGGAATATACTGAAAGTGTTTTGGTTAATATTGGAGAGTCGGAGGCCTTACCCTCGTTTGCTTTTACGCGACAACAACGAGTCAGTGGGTGAAGCATGTTATTTTCAATCAACAGCCCAAACATGGACTTTACCATTCGCGCTCCCCGCAGTGTTATTAACGGCAGTTGCCGGACACCTCGTGAAAACTTATCCCGTATATCCTGAAAACTACCGCGATATAATTTCAGTATAATGACAGCTGAAACATTTGCGTTACCAAAATGTAAAAAAATTTGTGACTGTCGTCAATAGGATCATGAGGATCTTTTTTACGATCCTCGCCCTGGTTATTTTTTATCCGTGATTTTACTGCATAAAGTAAAGCAGGCGACCGACCCGCTGACGGCAAAAAGGATCGGAATTAAGAAGTCATGATCCACCCGCGTGAACTCCATTATCAGCACAATAGCGGTGACGGGCATTTTCATTGAGGACGCCAGAAATGCCGCCGCGCCAATAATGGCAAATGCGCCCAGCGATGTTCCCGGCCAGAAAATATTCCACAGCGCGCCCAAAATACAGGCCAGCAATGCGCCATTGGATAATCCCGGCGTCAGTAATCCGCCCTGCGCCCCGGCGCGTAATGTGCTCCAGGTAATCACCAGTTTCCCCACCAGCACGGTTGCCGCTAACGCTACGGTAATCTGGTTATCAAAACTCAGCTGCGCCGGGCCTTTGCCGTTGCCCAGTAATTGCGGGAGCCAGCCCGCCAGAATGCCGATAAACGCAAAATTGAGCAGGTTATAGATAATCAGACGCGCATCGCGCGGGGCCTGCGCTTTCGCCCGGTTGGTCATCCGCGTAAACCCGTAAGCCGCAAGGCCAAATACCGGCCCCATGACCGCCGACCAGACCAGCAAGGCGGGTGTGGTGTTCAGCTGCATCAGGTGATATTGCGATTCGTTACCCAGCCCTGTCCACGCCACCAGCGCGGCAATAGAAGATGTTGCTATTGCAGGCAGCAACAGCGGCCAGCGGAACGCACCGAGCAGCACTTCCAGCACAAACACTGCGCCGCCAAGCGGAACGTTATACACCGCCGCCAGCCCCGCACCTGCACCGCAGGCAATCATGATTTGCGTTTCGCGCGCCGTCAGCCTGAAGCGCAGCGACAGCCAGTTTGCGCTGACCGCACCGATTTCGCGCGGCGCGACCTCACGTCCGAGCGGCGAACCGAGCGCGACGGTGATAATTTGCAGCAACGCATGAATCGTCGTGCTGACAAACGGCATACGCGGATTTTCTGATTTCACCGCCGCGGCAATGCTCACCAGCGGTTTTCCCCAGCGGTACAGCGCCCACCAGCCTGCGCCGGCAACCGCACCACAGATAATCAGCACGATCAGCCGCCGGCTGCGCGTGGCTTCGCTGACGCCCTGCAAAAAGCTTTCACTGCTGATGATAAAATCCGGACTGTAACCGAAGGCCAGATGCTGGATGTAGTGCAGGATCAGCGCCAGCATCATGCCACCGAGACCGGCCAGCACGCCGGTACACAATGTCGCGGCCGTCAGCCGCCATAACGGGCTGGAAATTTCGGAATTATTCAACGCAGGCACTCCGCATTTATATCTGATGTTTGGGTTCTCTAAACAGCTTACAAAACATCAGTTAAACCGCACGTCAGCTCAGCAAGTTATTTTTCTTTTCGTTGAGAAAATAACTGTTAATGCCCTCCGCCAGCGCCCTCGCCATCTTTTCCTGAAAGACCGGTTCGCCGAGCAGTTTTTCTTCCTGCTTGTTGGTGATGAAGGACGTCTCCACCAGCACCGACGGAATGCGCGGGGATTTCAGCACCGCGAAGCCCGCCTGTTCCGGATGCGGGCTGTGCATGTGATGCACTTTGACAATGTTCGCCGCCAGATGGCTGCCGAAATCCATGCTGCGGTGAATGGTTTCGTGCTGATCGAGGTCGAAAAGCGTCTCCTTCAGATACTCATCGTCGGTCTTAAAATCATTGTCATACAGCACGTCGACGCTGTTCTCGCTCTGCGAAAGATACCGCGCCATCGCGCTGCCCGCGCCGTGTTCTGACAGCGCAAAAACCGATGCGCCGGATACCTGATCGTTAGTAAATCCGTCGGCGTGAATAGAAATAAACAGGTCGGCTTCGTGCTGATGCGCCAGGCTGACGCGGTGATAAAGCGGAATAAAAACGTCATCCTGCCGCGTCAGCACCGCGTGAATACCGTGCTGCTGATCCAGCAAGGTTTGCAGCCGTTTGGCGATGTGCAGAACCACGTGTTTTTCATAGGTCCCTTCATTGCCAATCGCGCCGGGGTCCTTCCCGCCGTGGCCGGGATCAATCATCACCAGCAGGGGTTTTTCCGCCAGTGGCGCTTTGGTGGCTAAAGGCAAAGCCTGCGCTGCCGTTTGTGCAGCGAGGCCTTCCTCCGTGATGACAACCTTCATCACGCCGTTTTCTGTGGTGCGCGTGATCACCGGTTTACCCTTCACCGTCAGAACAATACGCGCCACGTCCGGGCTGAAATGGGCAATGCGCCCTTCCTCAATCCACGGGAATTTTTGGCGGACCACGGTCAGCGCATGTTCCAGTTCAGGCGGAAATGACGCCACCGGCATGTCGATCACCACCCGTTCCGGTGCGCCGAGCCTGAATACGCGGCTGCGTTTATCGGCGGCGGGCAGGGATACGGTAATCTGGCGCGCATCGGACATCATTGAAACGCGTACGGCCTTTTGTGCGGCGTACAGGCGCGGTGTCGCCAGCGACAGGCCAATGCCGAAAATCAGCAGTTTTCTGCGGGAATGGTTGATGGTCATAGCAGTCTCAGGGCAGGCATCGTGATAAAGCCGTTAACGATTTATCATCATGACATTACTGACGTTTTCAGGAGTGCGCGGGTGTATTAACAGGGCGTGAATTCGGTAACGAACGGTAAAAAAGATGACCGGTAATATTCCTCCCCCGCGGGGAACGGAGGAGGAAAACAAATCAGGCTTCGATCAGGGTTTGCCCCAGATAGTGATTTTCATCCGGGATGCCCGGCAGCGTAAAGAAGAAACCGCCGCCGACCGGCCGGATATATTCCTCAAGCGGTTCACCGTTCAGGCGTTTTTGTACCGTCAGGAAACCTTTCTCAAGATCGTGCTGATAGCAGACAAACAGCAGCCCCATTTCCAGTTGCCCGGAATTGGTGACGCCCAGCGAATAGCTGTAGCCGCGACGCAGCATCAGGTTGTCGTCGGTTTCTTTGGTGCGCGGATTGGCCAGACGAATGTGCGCATCCAGCGGGATCACCTTCCCTTCCGGATCTTTGCTGTAATCCGGCACATCATGCTCTTTTTCCATGCCCAGCGGCGCACCGGTCGCTTTGTGGCGACCAAAAATCGTCTGCTGTTCCTGAAGTGGCGTGCGATCCCAAAACTCAACGTGGAACGGGATCAGACGCGCCGCCTGATAACTGCCGCCGGTCGTCCAGCCCGGTTCGCCCTGATCGGCAGTTACCCAGATGGCTTTGTCCATCAGCGGTTTATCTTTGGCATCCGGGTTCGCCGTGCCGTCCTTAAAGCCCAGCAGGTTAACCGGCGTTTCTTTGCCCTGGCTGCGCGCGGCGTGGGAAGAAATAAACCCGTCACGACGCCAGCGCACGCTGAGTAAATCCGGCGTGTACTTGATGATGTCGCGAAGCGCGTGAACCACGGTGTCGCTGTTATTGGCGCAAATCTGCAACAGCAAATCGCCGTGGCAGAGTTTGGCATCAAGGGAATCATTCGGAAAACGCGCCATGCGCTGCAATTTAAGCGGTTTGTGAGCGGCCAGCCCGAAGCGTTCGTCAAACAGCGAATCGCCCACGGAAAGCGTCATGGTCAGATTATCCGGGTAGATTTCCGCGCCCATTACGCCCGAATCCATCGGCGGGAATTTCGGATCTACCGATGGCGCCGTGCCGCCGGTAGTCAGAAAGACAAAACGGGTATCGAGCAGACGGAATAGACGCTCGAGATCGGCTTTGGTGGTCGCGAGAACATCAAACGCCACCAGCATCATTGACGCCTGCTGCGGCGTTAAAATCCCTGCCTGATGTTCGCCGTAATAAGGCTGCTTGCCCCAGCGTTCATCGGGAGAAACGGTTCCCGGTGTGTACTCTTTTTTGGCACCCGGTGTTTTTTCTGCCTGCGCACCGGCCGCGCCGCCGAGGGCAAATGCCCCGCCTAACAATCCCACGCCTTTGAGTAAACGGCGGCGTGAAGAAGAAGTCGCGTCCTGTTGTACGGACTTATTATCGTTTTTATTGCTCATTGCTATGCCTCAGGAATTTAAAAGCTCCCTCCCCGGCGAAGGGGAGGGTTGGGGTGGGTATTAAAGCAAAATCAAAAAGTTGAAGTGTGCATCAGCCATTG